>CAVEWG010000055.1:0-10364 GCA_963619285.1 Oscillospiraceae bacterium
TCTATAGCTTTGTTTATTTCTTTTGGATTTAAATTTAGGAAAACCAATCTTTTGTACATATCATACAAACAAGTTTTTTAGTAATCAACAGCACTATTATCTAAATCAATCCAAGTAACACTTATACCTGGATAATTTTCTAATATCTTTTTGCCATCTTCTATACTCATTGAAAATAGCGCAGTAGATAAGGCATCACATATCTTGCTTTCTTCATATACCACCGTTACAGAGGCATAATACATAGATGGATATGAAGTATCAGGATCTACAATATGATGATATCTAACACCATCTAAATCAAAATAACGCTCATAATTGCCAGAAGTAACAAGTGAAGTATCACTTACAGTAAGGGTTTTAGCTAGACTATTTTCCTTAAATGGATCTTTAATGCCGATTTTAAAATCAGTACCATCATACTTATTTCCAATTAATAAAATATTGCCACCCAAAGAAATAGAATACCCATCAAGTTCATCACCTAATTCTTCTTTTATGACATCACATACATAACCCTTGGCAATGGCACCTACATCAATTGATGAATTTTCATCACTTATAAAGACGCTTAAATCATCTTCATTTAAGACAAGACTATCAACAGAAATATGCTTACTTGCTTCCAATAATAAATCATCATCAGGCAACTTCTCATTGCTTATAGCGCTTTTCCAAATTTTAGTAAGTGAACCCATCATAATATTAGTCTTACCATTTGTGATAGAATATATTTCTTTTCCAAACTTTAATAAATCAAACAATTCCTTATCAACAATTACACTTTCCTTACCAGCTAATTGATTTATCTTATATAAGCCATTAACATCATGACCCTCAAATGTATCCAACAAATTATGATACTTATTTAAAATAGCTTCTATTTTATTTGCCTTTTGATTAAAAGTTTTTTCATCATCATTAGAATAAGACTTAACTAAACTCACAGTATCAAAATAAGAATAATAATACTTCTCATAAGTCTCATTACTCTTACAGCTAAATAAACAAATTATTAAAAGTAATACCAATATCTTTTTCATACATTAACTCTTTTAATTGTAACAGCTGATAAAACACCAATAAATAAACCCGATAATAATCCTGATAATAATAGATATGGCAAATAATAAACAAGAACATTTGTCTTAAGCAAGAAGTATGCACATATTAATTGACCAATATTATGGCTTAATGCTCCACTTATTGATACACCATATTCATCAAAAACATTTAACTTCTTTAGTATAATCATCATAATCAAAGATAAAATAGCGCCACTTAAACTATATAAAAAAGTTAAACCATTATTAAATAAAACACCCATTATAAATACTCTAAGCAAAGATATTATAATAGCTTCTTTTATTCCGAATTTATATAACGCAAAAACAATCGCAATATTAGTTAAGCCCATCTTAATGCCTGGTATTACAAAATTATAGGGAATCAGATTATCAACATAAGAAAGAATCAAGGAAACACAAAGTGTCATTGAAAGTAAAACTAGTTTCTTATTTTTCATTTTAGAATCGCCTTAAATTCAACAACATTATCATTTAAGCTAACACTTAAATCACCATTATGTTTTTGACATATTGCCTTAGCGATCGCAAGCCCCAAGCCATAGCCATTAGTCTTCTTATTATGTGATTTATCACTTCGATAAAATCTATCAAATAGATACTTCAAATCTTCTTTATTTAAAGATGAGCAAGTATTTAAACAACTAATAATAAACCCATTATTTTCGCTTGTAACATTCAACTTGATCGTTGTATCTTCATCACTATATTTAATTGCGTTATCGAGCAATATCGAAATTAAACGACGAATATTTTCTTCATTACCTAAATACATTAGATTTTCCTTACAATTAGTCACAATCTCAATATTTTTTGTTTTAGAAAGCGCAATAAAATAATCAACTGTTTCAAATACACTTTCCGATATATCAAAGTTTTCCTTAATTATTTCTTTTTCTTCATTTAGTTTATTTAATGTAACAAGCTCATTAACTAAAGAACTTAAATTATTAGTTTGTTTAATACTTGCGTTTAACCACTTGTTATCGCCAATTTCTGTTTTCAATAAATTTAAAGAGGCATTAATAGTAGTGATGGGTGTTTTTAATTCATGTGATGCATTAGTAATAAATTCTTTTTGTCTTCTATCGTTTTCAATATATGGGTAAACAATTTTCTTTGAATAAGCTACACTTAAAATAATTATCAAAAGTGAACAAATCATAGCAGCAAGAACTGTATAAAAAGCTGTCTTTTTAAATTGAATTATTTCTTTTTCAACATCTAAAAAAGTAGCCATATAACGATTATCACCATTTTTTTCAACTAAAAAACGATAACCATTTTTATAGCCATAACCCTCACCATTGTCCAAGGCTATTTCTATATATTCATCAGTTTGATCGTTATTAACTTTAGTGATGTTGCTTAAATTAGCTTCTGACAATTTGCCTTCCGAATTAAATCTTAAAGTAAAATAACGTGTTGTGTAATAATCTTCGTTCGGCCTGTCCTTTGGCATTCGATAGGAATTAGACACAATTATCTCTAGCGTACTTATTTCGCTTTGTTTCATTGAATTATAGTTAGCGAATAAAGAAATTGTGCACAACAAAACCATTGTCAATAAAACAGATATGCTGATAATTTTTATAAATCTTTTTTGTAGTTTCTCAATCATTTTGTGCCAAAAGAATAGCCAAGTCCTCTATTACTTAATATTGATAGTTTACTACCGATTTGTTTTAATTTCTTACGGATATTAGAAATATGTACCCAAACAACCGAAATATCTACGTCGCTATATCCCCAAATCTTTTCCATTAAATATTCACTAGAAAAAACTTTGCCAGGGTTACTTATAAATAATTCAAATAATTGATATTCTTTACCATTAAGATTACATTTATTATTTCCACAATAAATAATGGCCTTATCTTTATCAAATTTTATATCTTCATAAGAAATGACATCACTTTTTAAGTTGCCGCTTCTTCTAAGCATTGCCTTAATTCTAATAAGAAGTTCGTCAACATCAAATGGTTTAGGCAAGTAATCATCAGCGCCCATCTTAAAGCCTGTGATACGATCACTTGTCCCACCTTTTGCGGTAAGAAGCATAATTGGTGTATCGATTCCATTTTCTCTAAGCTTATTTAAGACAGTTAAACCATCCATCTTTGGCATCATAATATCCATGATGATGCCATCATAGTTATCACTTTGTGCTAATAAGTAACCATCTTCACCATTATCGGCTTTATCAACAATATAATTATTTTTTACTAATATTGTCTCTAAAGCATCTAACAAATCTAATTCATCTTCACACACTAAAAGTTTCATAGATTATTAATAGAATAAGCTATATAGCCATCAATTAAATCACCTACTGATTTAACGATTTCACTAGTATCTTCTCTCATATCATTAAAGATAAATTTTAAGAAAGTACCAGCTAAGCCAAACAAAACAAAGTCAGTATATTCATCAAACTTTTCTTGATTAACCGCATTGCGCATGCCGATAGAATCGAAATAATTAGTAATTAATTCTTTTTCATATTTAAAAACCATGCGTTCTAAATAGTCGCGCGACAAGCTGTTATAAATATGATAAATCTTTTTTTGATTGCTCTTACAACAATCAAGAAATTCCTTAAAAGAATCTTTCCAATCGCTATGAGCCATCCACTTTTCCCTATTTGATTCAAACCATTTTTGAAGTAAATCATATATATCTTCATAATGATAATAAAAAGTATTAGGTGATATCTCACATCTTTTTGCCAGCTCAGAAACAGTAATTTTTTCAAAAGGCATCTCATCCAACATCTCTTCAAATGTTTCAATAATAGCCTTGTTCGTACGTATTGCCATGACTATATTTTATCGATTAAAGAGAATATTTGCTAGAGTATTCTTTAAATAAACTATCAAAGTCCTTATCCATGCTTGCGTGTCTTTTAGTCTTATGAATATAGCGATTATCATACATTAGATCATCGATAATTTCTGCACCAATATCGTTGCAATGGTCACCAACTCTTTCAAGATTGATGATTAAATCAGTCCAAATAAAGCCTGTTTCAATACTACATTCACCTTTTTTAACTCTATCAATATGATTAGCTCTTAAACTTTCTTTCAAACCATCTATTACTTCTTCAAGAGGTGCAATTTTTAAAGCGATTTCTAAATTATTTTCTTTAAAAGCTTTAATAGCTAAATCAACTATTTCATTAACAGCACCCGTCATCTTGTCTAATTCTTTAATAGCTTCCTCTGATAAAGACAAGTTTTGTGTTCTAAGTTCCTTGCTATCTTGAGCAATATTAATCGCATGATCAGCAAGTCTTTCTAAATCATCGATTACCTTTAGCATCTTAGAAACTTCCTTACTTTCAGTTTCATTTAAAGTATTCTTAGAACTAAGCTCAACTAGATAAGTGCCAATAGTATCCTCGTAATGATCATTTTTGTCTTCAATTTTACATACTTTTTCATACGCCTTATCAGAATAATTATTAATAGTTTTAATAGCATTATCCATAGCTTGTTTTGAAGTATCAGCCATATCCAATAAAGAAGACTTCGCTTGTGATAAAGCAAGAGCTGGTGTTACAAATAAACGATTATCTAATTCATCATATTTTTCTTTTGACTTGCTATCAGGTATTACCTTTAAAGCTAACTTTTCAAGTAAAGAAGACATAGGAAGCAAAATAATAACGCAAATTATATTAAACATTGAGTGGCATATCGCAATACCAACCATCGTTGCATTGTCTTCAAGAATCGGTAAGAAGATTATTGACTTTATAATACAGAAAACAGTTAGTACAACAACGGTGCCAATAACATTAAACATCAAATGTACAAAAGCTGCTCTTTTGGCGTTTTTATTAGTACCAATTGAAGAAAGCAATGCCGTAACACATGTGCCAATATTTTGGCCCATAATAATCGGAACAGCTGCCCCATAGCTTACTTGTCCAGTACCAGCTAAGGCTTGAAGTATGCCAACCGATGCCGAACTTGATTGAATGATTGCGGTTAATAAAGCGCCAGCCAAAACACCTAAAATTGGATTTGTAAATAACAAGAATAATTGTGAGAAGGCGGGCACATCAGCAAGGCCACTAACCGATGAAGACATTGTATCCATGCCAAACATTAAAGTTGCAAAACCAAGAAAAATTAATCCTGTGTCTTTTTTAGAATCATTTTTTACAAACATGTATAAGATGATGCCGATTAAGGCGAGTATAGGTGTAAATGAAGTAGGCTTTAAAAGTTTAATCAAAATACTAGAACCATCAATTCCTCCAAGAGACAAAATCCAAGAAGTGATAGTAGTTCCAATATTAGCGCCCATAATAACATTAATAGCTTGTCTTAATGACATGAGTCCTGAGTTAACAAAACCAACAACCATTACCGTTGTAGCACTTGAAGATTGAATAATTGCTGTTATCACAAGGCCAGTTAAAAAGCCCTTAACCTTGCTATTGGTCATCTTAGCCAACAAATCCTTTAGTTTATTGCCAGCCTTTCTTTCAAGTGCTTGGCCCATAATATTCATGCCAAATAAGAATAAACATAGGCCACCAATCATCTCTAATACATCAAACAAATCCATAATAAAATCCCTCTTAACCTAAATTTAACAATTACTTGTTAAATCAATAAAAAGGGATTGTAAAGAATATGTAAAATTAAAGTTTTGGTAAAGTAATTGTAAACTCACTACCACTGCCAGGTAATGAACTTACTGTAATATCACCATTTAAAGTTTTAACAGCGTGCTTTACAATTGATAGACCTAGGCCTGTTCCACCAACTTCTTTAGAACGTGATTTATCTACTCTATAGAATCTTTCAAATATTCTATCGATACTATCACTTGGAATACCAATACCATTATCTTTTATCTTAATAATTGATTTATCGCTTTCATCAACGATATCAATTTTTACATAACCATTTTCTTTGTTGTATTTAATACCATTATCAACAAGATTGTAAATTATCATATGTAAAAGCTTTGGCGAAGTACAAATTGCAGAATGATCACCTTCTACGCTTAAACTTACTTTACTATTACTTGCGACCAAGCTTAAATCATTAATTACACTGTTACATGCTTCATATAAATCAATTTGTTTATAGTCAGCACCTTCATCATTATCTTCATCCAAATAAGATAATTTGATGATATCTTCAATAAGTGACATTAGACGTTTAGATTCTTTATATATTTGTTTAGAAAACTTAGCTACGTCTTCCTTATTAGATACCATACCATTACTTAATAATTCTGCACATCCTGATATATTTTGTAGAGGCGTTTTAAGTTCATGAGATACATTTGCGGTAAATTCTTTACGCATTATCTCGGTTTTTTCTTTTTCTGATATGTCAATGATAAGTAAAGAAATACCATTCACTTTATTATTAGAAATAATTGGTGAAGCATAGAATTCATAGTTAATGTTGTTGATAGGAATAATTACTTCGTTTTTATTACCTGATTTAGCCTTGTTTAATAATTCTTGCATCTCGACGCTATTATTGAAAAGAAGTAAATCTTTACCAACACAATAGGTAGTAATATTTAACAAGCTAGAGGCAAAATCATTAATTGATAAGATAATTCCCTCATCATTTAATAAAACTAGCCCTTCATTTAAATTCTTAGTAGCTGCATTAAATTCATTTTTCTTATCAGACAATTCTTTTTCTTGATTATGAAGAAGTCTTTGTTGAACAGTTAAGCGATTGATTAATGGCTTTATTTCCTCATAAGTTTCACAATTCTCAGGATGATCTAAATCAATCTCGTTAAGCGGTTCAACCACCTTATTGGAAATTCTATAAGCTAGATAAAATGATAAGCCGATCGTAATTAGCACGACAATCAACAAAGGTTGAATCATACTAATCGCAATAGCCCAAATAGAAGATTGCGAAATGGATGTTCTAATAATCGAACCATCTTTTAACAATCTAGCGCTATATAGAGACTTATATAGCACAGTGCTTGAATAACGAATAGAACTGCCAACACCATTTTCTATAGCTTGTTTTACTTCTTCTCTTTCTAAGTGATTTTCCATTTTAGAAGCACTAGCTGTATTATCAAACAACACTTCACCATCACTTGAAATCCAGGTAACACGACAATTTGTGTTATCTAAGCTATTTAAATAATCCAGACCTTCTTTTTCTACTGCACTTGCCACAAATTCACTATCAACTTCAAGCTGTTTTAATTGGACACTTGTAAAGTATTCATATAAAACACCCATTATCAATACTAATGAACAAAGTAAAGTAACTACGCCAACTAAACATGTAGATTTAAAGATTTTGTTTTTCATATGATAGCCTCCATCTTGTAACCAACACCACGAAGTGTTTTTATACAAGAACCACTTTCACCAAGCTTATTTCTTAATGTGCCAATATGAACATCAATAGTTCTACTCTCGCCTACAAAACTACTCCCCCATACTGAAGAAAGTAAATTCTCACGAGTGAACACTAAACCAATATTATTCATGAATAATTCTAATAGTTCATATTCTTTTAAAGTAAGTTCTATTTCGCAATTATCAACTTTAACAATATGCTCATCCGGACTTAAAATAATAGGACCATTCTTTAATACTTTATTATTAGAACTAGTATCGCTTCTTCTTAAAACAGCCTTAATTCTAGATACCATTTCCATCATGCCAAATGGCTTAGCTAAATAATCATCTGCGCCCAAATCAAGGCCAACTACTTTATCATATTCCTCACCTTTAGCACTTGCCATAATGATTGGAATGTTACGATATCTTTCATCATTTTTAAGTCTTTTTAAAATTGAAATTCCATCTTCTCCAGGTAGCATAATATCAAGAGTAATAAGGGATGGCTTTTCTTTTTTTAAAGCTTCATCAAGTTCTTTTCCATCTTTAAACCCTTCAGCTTTAATACCCGAAGCATTCAAAGTATAAGTCATAAGTTCTCTAATTCCGCGATCATCTTCTACACAATAAATCATTTTACATTTCCTTTTTTACAATTTAATCCTACTAAATAATTGTTATCAATGGTATAAGCTTATGTAAAAAATATGTAAAAACATCATTGCTTTTCCACAAAGTTATCCACAATGTTGATAAAAAATGAGAAAAACTTGGGAATGGATATTTCGTTTAAGCCTATAAAATAAAGATGGATAAACGATTTATTTGCTACTACGTTATAATGTAAAAAAGGAGGATTTAAGCATGAAAGAAAAACCGGTGGCTATTATGCCAATTATCTATGAAGAAGACGCAAAAAGATTTTATGAAACTTTTAAAGATGCAAAATTCCCCGAAGAACAAAAGAAAAAGGTTGAAGAAACTATTAAAAAATTCGGTGGTTTTGTGCCTTATGATTTTTCAAAAGATAAATGATTATCGAAGAAAAATACAATATTGAAAAACACTTTTTAATCGTAGATAGTATTGAAGTTTATCCAGAAGAAGAAAGCTTGAAAGAATATCTTTTAATGGAAGCCCATAAAGATATTCATAATCACTTATCTCAAACATATCTTTTATTTGATGATGATGTTTTAGTAGGATATTACACCTTGAAAACTTTTGGTTTTGCGATTAGAGAAAAAGATGGAAATAGATTAACGTACTATCCTTGTGTTGAACTTTCACAGATTTTGGTGGATATGAATTGTAGATATAAAGGCTTTGGGAGTTTAATGATAAATTCAGCATTAAAGAAAACGATTCAAATATCCGACGTGGCCGGATGTAAGCTGCTTATAGTATTCTCATTAGATGACAAATCAACACGTTTTTATACTAGCTTAGGATTTAAAGAGTTTGAGCCTTTTGATAAAAATAAAGAATCATTATTACTATCGGAAACCGGTTATCATGATGGATTACCAATACTTGGGATTGAAATAAACTAAAAAGCGAGAATCTCGCTTTTTAGTTTGCATGACTTCCCGTTAAATAATAGACAGTCCACTTGGCAATATTCACACAATGATCACCAATCTTTTCAAAATATTTAGCACACATTAAGATATCGATAATATATTCACCATCATTTTTATTTTCATGAATAATATCGATCAATTGATTTTTAATGATATTAAAGTCATTATCAACTTTATCATCCCTTTTAATAATATCTTTTGCCAAGTTTAAATCTTTATTGATAAAAGAATTTATACTATCTTTTAACATACCCGATGTAACATTAGCCATATCTAGAACTAAATCATCTTTACTTAAACAAGTCTTAGAAGTTATCTCAAGAATTTCGGCAATATTTTCTACTTGATCGCCTATTCTTTGAAGATCATTAATCATCTTCATGATTGAACTAATTTGTCTTAAATCTGACGCTACAGGTTGTTGAAGAAGCAGTAGTTTCATACATTCTGATTCAATATATTTTTCTTTCCTAACTACTTTATCAAATAATTGTTTAACATTAGATATTTCGTTTTCATTGAAATTCACGATATTGTCTAAGGCAATCTTAATCATTTTATAAGTTGTATCAGACATATCACTTAAATCATCATTTAATTGTTGTAGCTCATTATCAAAATATTCACGCATATTATCCAAACCTTCCTGTAATATAATCTTCTGTCTTCTTATTTTCTGGCATTGAGAATATCTTTTGGGTATCACCACATTCAATCAAATCGCCAAGCAAGAAGAATGCGGTAGTATCAGAAATACGTAGTGCTTGCTGCATATTATGTGTAACAATAACAATCGTATAATCTTTCTTTAAGTTCATCGCAAGTTCCTCAATCTTACCAGTACTTATTGGATCTAGAGCGCTTGTTGGCTCATCCATTAGTAATACCTTAGGTTTAACCGCCAAAGCACGTGCGATACAAAGACGTTGTTGTTGACCACCACTTAAAGATAAAGCACTCTTTTTTAAATTATCTTTCACTTCATCAAAGATTGCAGCAGCCTTTAGAGATTCTTCAACTATTTGATCTAATGTTTCTTTTTTCTTAATTCCATGCGTTCTAGGGCCATAGGCAATATTATCGTAGATGCTCATTGGGAATGGGTTTGGCTTTTGAAAAACCATACCAACTTCTTTTCTTAAATTATAAATATCAACATTTTTTGAATAAATATCTTTATCATCATAAATAACTGATCCTGTAATTTTTACATTAGGAATCAAATCATTCATTCTATTAAGTGTTCTTAAAAAAGTTGATTTGCCACATCCTGATGGACCTATAAAAGCCGTAATAGAATTTTCTTTGATATCCATGTTTATTCCATTAAGCGCCTTA
>CAVEWG010000056.1:0-10259 GCA_963619285.1 Oscillospiraceae bacterium
TTAGTACTACTGGATAGTTACAAGCCAATTACCTTTAGGTGATTGGTAATTGACCCTCTAGTATTCCTCTATATATCTGATTGAGGTTTTTTCCGCCATGGATACTATTCGCAGTGCAGTAAAGATAGTTATCGTTTATTTTTTCAATATCTGCTAAAAGAGATTTAAAACTAGAGTAGCCAATCATTTTCGTAAACGAAGTAATAGAGGCGGGGGAACATTTGCTTTTGTAGCCAGCTTATTTATGTTTATCTTTTCATTATTGATTGCCATATCGATAAGCGCATTGCTAATCAAACTGCTTACACTGTTTTTTCTATTTATGGTTTTAACGTAAGTAAGTAACGTGAATAACTTCAGACATCTATAGTATCATTTATAATGCTTTTTAGAATAAATGAAATATTTTAGAATAAATGAAATTTTCAATTATATTGGAATGTTAATATGATGTTGTATTAATATTACACACTGAATTTGAAACCGGTTTTTAGTTAACAAACAAGAAGTTTTGAAAGAAAGAAAAATATGAAAAGAAAAAATTTAATGTTAATCATGACGCTTGTTTTAATGTTTTTAATGCCTAGCGTAGGTATAAATGCTGATGATGCCATAAGTTTTAATAAAGATGAATATAGCTATGTTGACGAAGACGGCAATATTCATATTTATTTTGATGCTTATGGAAACAAAATAAAAATTCAAGATTTAAAAAAACAAAAATATAATTACCAGCAAGACAATGATAATATTATGCTAACTGGAGCCGTAGGACCTGCAAATACAATCGGGATCGCATCTTCTTCCGTTGTAGAAGGATCTAAACAAAAAATAACAGCTGATTTTGTTGGCCCTTGTACCATTGCATATGGAGAATCTATTACCAAAAGTGGTACTGTAACAGGAAATTTATCTGCTGAAATTCAAAATAAGATTTTTAACAAGATTAAAGCAACCATCAGCGTCAGTATAGCATGGTCAAGTAGCACTTCAAAAAATTTTTCAACCACATATCCTGTTCCTAACAATAAAAAAGGAGCTGTTTACTTCACACCGTACTTATCTAAATCAAATGTAAAATATTATGATGGTAACGGCAATCTTCACAATGTTGTGGCTACATTTTCTGTAACTACATCTGCTGGTTTTATTGATGGAACATATGAGCTTATATTAAAAAATGCATAATAAGAAAATCGTATATCTAATTATCACCATATTTCTATTAGTTTCTTGTGCCAACAAGACTTCTAATAAAAGCGATGAACAAAAACCCGTTGCAAGCAACACAAGTGAAGAGGAATTTGTTACTGATGTTTCATCTTTGCTTGATTATAAATTTTCCGGAACAATAGAAGATGCTTATATATCTGCGCTTTTTAGAAATAAAAAACAGATAATGTTTGAACATGTTGATGCCTATAAAGAAAGTAAGTATATAGTAAACATTAATGGTCTAAACGAGTATGCTAAAGTAAAAGAAGTAATATTGGAACCACTTAAAATAAGTGCCGATTATGCTCCAAGCGAATCTTTAACTATCAACGAAATAGATTCTATAAAACTATGTACCAGTGCAATCAATGAAGATGTTTTGGATATTATTTCAAAGATTATACCTATCAATTCAACATTAAGCACTAATACTGATGTACCATATGAAGAATATAATTTCCCTAGTGGCAAGAAAGTAAGTGTTTGGTTTTACCCAATATGTTATGAAGTAACATATGGTGAGAATACTTATAGAATACTAAAGATTGAAGAAGGTAACGAGTTTAATAAAATGTGTTCCGATGGAATTTATGAACTACGGTTTTATGATTACAATCAATGAGAGATGGGAATCCATCTCTTTTAAGTATGCCTCGCCCAGCATACAAAAAAGAAGAGGAAATTATTTTCACTCTTCTTGTTCGTTATCTTTTTTATTAATCGGCGTTAATTCATATAGAATTTCTTCAACTGTACAAAACTGAGTTTTTGGTTTATCTTTATTTGGAAATTCGTACTCGCATTTAATAGAGCTTTCTCTATTTACATGTCTATTTTTAATGTATCATCATTAGGTTTAGACATTACTCATTCTCCTCATCAAAATTGAAATTAACCGTTCCAGCTTCAGCAACTCTCAAAATATCGTTTATTCTTAGTGTCAAATTGCCGTTCGTGATATCAGGTTTTGGATAATTATATTTATACATATCATATCCATCCAAGAAATTGTTTAATGTTACATGATTAAACATAAATTTTTTATTCTTCTTAGGTTTACTTTAACAGTGGCTTTTATACTATAGATAGCTTTCTTTCTTAGTGTATCAAAACTATAAGCTCTACCACTTCTATTAATTATTTTAAGCAATCCATTAATAGCCTCTGTCGCAGCGTTGGTTTCTTTATAATCAAAATAATAGTTGACTGAAATTTTCTTATCGGATCAAATCTATCAAGTTTTTAAGAAAGTCGAATTTTAAATTTAAAAGCCATTATTCTCAATTATTTCTTTATAACGGAAATAGCTTTGTTTAGGAGATCTATGTAAGTCTCCACTTCCATCATTAAAGCGTTCAACATAGATGAAACCATAACGTTTACGCATTTCACCAGTGCCTGCAGAAACAACATCTAGAGGGCCCCACCATAGATAGCCTAAAACATTACAACCGTCTTTAATAGCTTCAGATACTTGCTTTAAATGTTCTTCTAGGTATTTGATTCTTTCTGGATCTTCAATGATTTTTCCAGGAATTTCTTTTTCATCAAGACCAACACCATTTTCAACAATGAATAATGGAAGATTATATCTATCGGTTAGTTCATTTAAAACATAACGTAAACCCTGAGGGTCTATTGGCCAACACCATGGTTTAGGTGTAGTTTCTTTTAAATAAGGGTTAGTAGCACCATTGGCACCACTTGTCAAAGCTCCTGCTCCACCTTCTATTTTAAAATCTGATTTATATACGCTGCTTCTATAATAACTTATACCAAGAAAATCAATTGTAGAAGCTTTTAAAATTTCATTGTCTTTTTCTTCCATTATTGGAGCACAATCATTTTCTTTCCAAATTCTATAAATATAAGAGGGATAGAAACCTCTTGCCATTACATCGGTAAACAATAATGTTTTTCTTCTCGCTTGCATGGCACCAAAAATATCATCAGGATTACAACTATAAGGATATGTCGCAACAGGTGAACTAGTTATCATTCCTCCACACTTTGCCATAGGTGCTAACTCATGGCACGCTTTTACAGCTAAGGCTGATGCTAGTAAGATATGATGAGCAGCTTGATAAGTATCTTTAATCGTATAGTTAGATGCCATATCAGGAGCATTTATATCTACCTTAGAAGGAAGAAATCCTCCGGCAGCAAATTGCATCTGATAGATCATATTTATTTCATTAAACGTAATCCAATGCTTAACCTTCTTGCTATAACGTTCCATTACGGTACGGGCATATCTTTCAAAGAAAGCTACTAATTTTCTATTGCGCCAGCCACCATATTCTGTTAAAAGATAAAGTGGTGTTTCATAATGGCTTAACGTTACAACCGGTTGCATACCTTGCTTAATCATTTCATCAAAAAGATTATCATAATAAGCCAAACCAGCTTCATTTGGTTTTTCTTCATCACCATGAGGAAATATTCTAGCCCAACTAATAGAAGTACGGAAGGCCTTAAAGCCCATACCGGACATAAGCTTTAAATCTTCTTTATAACGATGGTAGAAATCGATACCTTCATGAGAAAGATATTTCTTTTCAGGCTTTAAAGCCATCTCATATTTTTTTGTTTCAGTATTATAACGTATTCCAGGATTTCTAGCGTCAAGGCCAATTCCAACCATTACATCAGTACAATTTGGAAGCTTGCCATCTTCTAGCCAAGCACCTTCTGTTTGGTTGGCGGCTATTGCTCCACCCCACAAAAAGTCTTTTGGAAAATCATAGGTATTTGTCATATTTTTTTATGCCTTATGATTTGGATTATCTAATGAGTCTTGACTATCTTCAAGTTTCATAAGCATGCAAATAGTAAATGTAACACCAAAGCTAATTGCTAATGTAATTAAAGCCTTAATAAAGTTAGAAGGATCTTCACCAATAAATACAGGAAGAGTTGCAAGTCCTGGGCTACCAAACGAATAACGAACAAGTCCTGATAAGCCAGCGAATAAACCAGCTACACCACCACCTGCCATAACAGCAAATAATACTTTCTTAAAACGGAGCGTAATACCATACATTGCGGGTTCAGTAATACCCATTAATGCGGTAAAACCAGTAGATAATGCAGTTTGTTTAGTAGATGGTTCTTTTGCCTTAATCGCAACAGCTAAAGAAGCGGCACCTTGAGCAATATTAGAAGCTAACATACCTGGGCCATAAATTGTTTCATAACCTTGAGCAGCAAGTTGAGAAGTTGCGATAGGAAGTAAACCATTGTTCAAACCAAACATTACAAGAACTGGAGTAAAGATACCCATTAATGTAGGAATTGCCCAAGGGGCAATAGAATCAATAAATGAAACAGCAGCCGCAATACCATCACCAATATAAGCACCAACTGGGCCTAGAACACATAATGATAAAGGAATCATTACAAGCATTACGATTAATGGTCTAAAGATAAACTTAATCACTTCAGGAAGTATCTTATTAGCGAATCTTTCTACATAAGAAGCAACAAAGACAATAAGTACAATTGGAATAACTGTAGAAGAATAGCTTACTAAACGAACAGGCAAACCTGCAAACTTAACAGCTTCACCAGCACTTACCATTTCTTTAAAGTTAGGATGTAGTAAGATACCCGCAAGCATCATAGCTAAGCCTGAACTCATTTTGAAAATCTTAGCAGAAGATGCTGCTAATAAGAATGGCATAAAGTAGAACGCTGCATCAGAAGCGAAATTTAAAATTGCATAAGTTTGACCATTTACATCAATCAAATTAGCGACTTTTAATATTGCAAGAACAGCTTTAACCATACCTGCAGCTGTAATAGCTGGAATAATTGGTGTAAAAATACCTGTGATGATAGCTAAGAATTTAGCCCATGGTGAACGATCATCTTTAACAGGTTGCACATTTTCATTACCAGCAGTATCTAAAACGCCTTGTATAGCTTGATAAGCTGTTGTAACATTCGGCCCAATAACAACTTGATATTGTCCACTTGATTCAAGTGTTTTTAAAACACCATCCATTTTAGAAAGTTTTTCTTCATCAACTTTACTACGATCTTTTAATTCAAAACGAAGACGTGTTGCACAATGTGTAGCAACTTTAACATTATCTTTGCCACCAACTGCTTTTAGTACATCTAAACCAACTTTTGAGTAATCCATTTTTTCTCTCCTTTTGTTTAATTAAAATCTAGATTTCTATTACAAATTTGTTGATTTAAGTATAACTTTCAAAAAAGTTAACAAGCAATATGAAAGCGTTTCCAAATTAGAAACACTTTTGTATTAAAAAAGCTTGACTTTAAATCAAACTTTCCATAATCATTGATATTTATTCCAATAGCAACCAGCTATTAATTCAGCAGTAAGCTCCATACATATATTAGAACTAGCAATATCACTTCCAGTTTTACAATTAAGAATTACATCGACACCTTCCACTCTTCTTAAAGCGGGATTTGTAGTAATCATCCATACTTTTGAATCCAAGCTTTGTATAGGTATTTCACCAGCTGGAAATAGCGCTCTATAGTATTCTCCAGAGACCGAAAAGATAACAAATAAGCGATTAGGTTTTTTCTCATTGAGAGCACTAATTTGACATTTTAAACCAGTGATGGCAAGAATATTATTTTTAGGAATATGTAAATTATTATGTAAATTACAAGCTGTATTACCTGATTGCATATTACCCATTAAAATTACTTGATTATAATCATGAATGTCTTTAACAAGTTCTTCGACTTGTTTTAAAAATGTTGGTGATTTTAAAATAGAAATATTTTTTTCAATCTTGTTTAAATAAGATTCCATCCAATTTAAGCCAATATCTAATTCTTCATTAGCGTTAAATCCTTCAAGATTATACTTTGTACCTCTGTCTGGAATATATTGATTTAATTCAGCTCTAAAATCATAAAAGTCATCATAGCCAAGGTTCTTACAAAAACGACTAATGCTAGGCTTAGATACGTTACATAATTTAGCAAGAGAAGATGAAGATGTGTGCTTTATAGAGGAAGCCTTAGTAAGTAGTGTATTGGCTATTTGATAATTAATAGATTCTTTATCTTCTTCTTGTAATACTCCCCATAAGCGTATAAATAGTCGATTCATACTTATTTCCCCCTGTATAAGCATCTTCTAAATAATCTAAAAGTAGTATAACATATCTAGTCTAAAGTCATAATAAACAGGCACAATAGTTAAACAAAAAATAAAACTTTAAGCCAGCAATTGACTTATAATTTAAACAGATGAATATAAGACAAATAGAATATGTAAAAGAGTTAGCCAAGACGCATAGTTTTCTGAAGGCTAGCGAAAATCTATATGTTACGCAACCCACTATTTCCAAACAAATCAAAGTACTTGAAGAAGAATTAGGTGTCATTTTATTTGAGCGAACTAGTAAATCAGTTGTACCAACTAAGGCTTGTATGGAATTTTTAAAACATGGTGATATTATCATCAATGAATCAAATAAATTAATTGAATCTATGCAAAAATATTCTCATAATAAAGAAAAAGTAAAGATTGCGGTTATTTATTCTTTAACTTTCTTCGATTTCTTAAATCCCTTAAAAAACTATATCGAAACCAACAACAAATACGAAATATCTTTATACACTGATACTTCTATCACCATTAGAAAAAATCTTTTAAACAATAAATTGGATTTAGGTATCACTATCGTCAATAAAGAAATACCAGGCATTAAAGTTGTTAAGAAACTTGTTAATGTATATTTAGCTGCAGCCTTAAAAAAGGATCATCCTTTAACCAAATATGACGAATTAAGTGTTAAACAATTAAGAAAATATCCACTTATCATTATGTCAAAGGATTCTATTATGTATAAAGATACCTATAATCTAGTAAAAGATACATGTAATATATGTTGTACCTGTCCAGCCTTTGATACAGCATGTGAACTTACTAAAGCTAATGTTGGTATAGGACTAGTTGGCATTAGTGAAAACAAATTAAATGAAGAATATAATGGACTAGTTTTTAGAAAAATAAAAACGCAAGCGAACATCTACTCACTCGCGTGTATTGCCAATAACAAGAATAATGATTCCGCTATCAAGACAATTGTTGATAGCGTGTATTAAGCAACTTTATATGACTCTAGCTTTTTACCAATTGGGGTAAAAGTTTTAAAATCATATTTTTGTTTAATGTAGTCAAGAATTTTGCCTTCAATCTCACCCGTAAATAAGGCCATGATAAGTGTTCCTACACCAATTCCTACAATCTTATGTAAGAAGATTAAAGATAAGGCAACAGAAACAATCACAAAGACTAAGTCGACACCGGTTTTAATCTTTTTAAAATTAGAGTGTTCAAAAGCGGTGAAGTCTTTAGTAAAGGCATCAAATGGCATAGCGGGCATATCTGATATTACAAATAATGCCACCGCAAAGCTCATTAAAAGCCAGCCAATCATAAAATAAATTACTTGTGTAATAATATTTGGGTTTGGTAATAAATAAATAATTGGGTCAAATAAATCAATTAAGATACCAAATATAGCTCCAACCACAAAACTTAATACATAGTTTGGATTAAACCTCTTAGTTAATATCATCAGTAATATTAATAGAAATGTTTGCACGATAGTATTAGTAGTGCCAAGTGTTAATCCATCAACAATTCGAGAAATAACATAAGCTAAACTTGTCATAGTTGATATGCCAAGAGAGGCAAACGTTAAGATATCAATCGCAATAGCGTCGATAATAAGTGCGAAAATAAATACAATTTCTTTTGAAATAGTTTTTTTCATTTTAAACCTTCTTTAAAAACTAGTGGAACAGACAAGCTGTTCCACTGTTTAATACTATCACTTTTTGTTAGATAGTGGCCATGAATATGGCACCTAAGTTATAACCAACAACAGTTAACAAGATTATGGCAAGTAATGCGAATACCGCACCCCAAACAAACATCGATTTAGAATCAGTCCAACCAGAACCAATCGCAACAGTGTTGATCGTTGATTGGCCAGCAGGAGTCATGTTACATACACCAGCCGCAAAACCAACAAGACATACAGCAGCAGGAATACATACTGAACCTTCAGGTAGAGCTGATAATACAGCTAACATGATTGAAGATACAACAGTTGTAGTAACGATGTTACTTGAGAAGTTAGTTTCAATTACAGCCCAAGCCACAAAGAATAAGATTAACAATGATGGTGATAAGTGCTCAGCTACTGGTTGCATAACATTTGATAACCATGTTGAAATACCTAAGTCACCATTAGTTAATGTAGCACCAACAATTGTTGCAGCAGCAGTCATAAGAACTGAACCCCACATAACGCCCTTTGTGCTAGCTTCTTTGAAGTTTAATAGAGGCTTACCATCAATTGAAATGATAAACATCAAGATACAGCCTAATAGTGGTGGCATAGCAGTAGTCATACCGTTGATTAATGTATAGTATTCAGGAAGAACATTCTTTACTAAAGATGGAGAAATCCATAAGAATACTACAAGAACCATAATAGCGATAATTAACTTTTCTCTTAGATCTGCCTTAGGGAAAGTACCCTTTAAAGCTTCCGCCTTTGATGTATCAATGTCTTTGATATCATCCGGTCTATAGATAAACTTAAATACTAAAATTAAAGCAATTACAAGCAAGATTCCAGTTGGAACACCAAATGCCATATATTGGAAAGCACTTATTGGCGAACCAAATTCACTACCTGCATAATAACTCATTGCCAAAGTTGGCCATACATGTCCAATTGGTGTCATACCAGAAGATAATGAGATACAGAAAGCAGTTCCCATCATTAACATATTTCCAGTTTTACCACCTTTTTTAATATCTAATACTTTATAGATATCTTCAAGGAAAGGTAAGAAGGCAACAAATAATACAGATGGCGAAATAAATAAACCAATTAAAGTAATAGCTGCAAATAAGAAGCAGACAAAGTGCCAAGGACCTTTTTTAGCTACCTTATTTGTAATAAAGGCAACCGTTACTCTTCTTACAAAGTTTGTTTGTGAAAGTGGATATACCAACATAAATGTAAACATCAAGAAAGCTACTGTAGAGTTACCAAATGATCCTGATAACATCTTAGAGAAGCCATATGTTGGAAGTAGTCCAATCATAAACATTGAAATCAAACTTGGCCAGTCAATTGAAACACCAATCCACATGATTAGTGAAGCAAAGAAAATACCAACAGCCCAGAAAGCCTCATGGCTAAGTCCGCCACTAGCGCTTGTATCTGGTAAAAAATAGAATACCGCAAGTACTATCGCAGCAAGAATAAGAGACACATTTCTCTTATTTAAAATATTTTTCATAAAATCCCCTTTCAATTTTAAATTAAAGTTAAATCAAAGCGCCTTGACGTCTTAATTCAGCTTGAATTTCTTTAATATCTTTTTTATCATCAACAGCTAGACCCGCTGCAACACCTGCTCCATGCCCTGAGGCAAAACCTGTGCCCATAACCCTAATAGATGCACTAGCGACTAAGTCAGATGAAATAATTCTTCCAGCACACCATAAGTTCTTCATGCCTTTTGGAATTAAAGTACCAAGTGGAATATCGAAATACTTTTCATTTCTTTCAATAGCCCAACTAGCTTCGCCATTATCTTCTAGGCGATGAACTTCAGCTCCCCAGCCACCACGGCCAATGCTGGTATCGTTTTTCTTAGAAGTCTTAACATCTTCCTTAGTTAAAGTATATTCACCAATTATTCTTCTAGATTCTCTTAGACCTGCCTTAGGACCAGTTAGTGTTAATGCTGAATTCTCCATGCCTTTAATGTATTTCTTAAACGCATCAGCATATAGTTTAGCTTGTCTTCTGCCTTCTGATTCACATCTTGTTAAAGTACGTGCGTCAAGATTTTCAAAGTCTAAGCCAATCATATTAACTAAATAATCATTGGTGTGGGGGATTTTAACCGCGATACCCTTCTTAGCACTAAAACCATAAACACCATTTTCAATAGCTTTATTGATGGCTTCCTCCATAGATGCAGGACTTAAACAGTCAGGGCTTTCTACATTTGAC
>CAVEWG010000057.1:0-9877 GCA_963619285.1 Oscillospiraceae bacterium
ATTTTAAGAAAACATTGATTGGCCAAAGTTTTAGAAACTTTAAAAGAAGAGGTAAGTATCTTCTTTTTGAGATGGATGATATTACTTTGGTCTCGCATCTTAGAATGGAAGGGAAGTACTATATTCTTCCAATGGACGAGCCTATTGATAAGCATACTCATGTTATTTTTACTCTAGATGATGGAAATCAATTAAGATATAGAGATGTAAGAAAGTTCGGTAGAATGGAACTTATTCCTAAGTCTGATAACTATGATGCCTTTAAGGAATTAGGTCCTGAACCTTTTGATAAGAAATTTAATATAAGCTATGTTAGAAACTATCTAAGTAATAAAAATAAGCCAATTAAAGAAGTACTACTTGACCAAAGCTTTGTGGCTGGTATTGGCAATATCTATGCTGATGAAATATTGTTTGCGATAAAAGTATCTCCTAATCGTAAAGCTAAAAAATTAAGTGAAGAAGAAATGAAAAACTTAATTAAAGAAACTAGGTCTATTCTAAAAGCCGCCATTAAAAAAGGTGGCACTACTATTAGATCCTATACTTCTTCTCTTGGTGTTACTGGTTTATTTCAATTGTCTTTAAAGTGTCATACTTTAAAAAAGTGTCCAGTATGTAATGAAGATATTATAAAGACTAGAATCGGAGGAAGGGGTACTTATTATTGCCCTAATTGCCAAAAATGAATGTCGCAATAACGGGTACTATTGGCTCTGGCAAAAGTGAGATGTCTAATTATTTAAGAAACAAATATAACTTGTTTGTGTTTGATTGTGATAAGACAAATAGTGAGCTATTAAAAAATAATCCCTTAATTCTTAAAAAAGACTTTAGCGATTGTTTTGATGGCAAAACTTTAAATAAGTATAAATTAGCTAGTGTTGTCTTTAATGATATAGAAAAAAGAAAAAGACTTGAATCTATCATGCATCCTTTAATTTTGGATGAGATGTCTAAAAAGACAAAGGTATATGATCCTTTCTTTGCAGAGGTTCCTTTATTATTTGAAAGCGGCTGGGATAAATACTTTGATTTAAATGTTCTTGTAGTGTGTGATGAAGACATCGCTTTAAAAAGATTGTCTGAAAGAGGACTTAGTGAAAAAGAAAGTAGAGAGCGCATTAAAAATCAAATGTCTATAAGTGACAAGATGGCAAAGTCGGATGTAATAATATATAATAATTCTAATCTAGCTTCTTTTTATAAGAAGATTGATGATTGGATTTCAAATGTTAGGTAAGGACTTATTTAAAGTAGAATCAAATGTAGATATTAGTTATAAAAGACGTAAAGCCTTGATTCTTTTTTATAATCCTTTGATTGGCAATGATGCCTATTATTTATATGAGTTTTTATCTTTAAAAGGTTCTAGTAATCATTTTGATGAATTGAATAAGTTACTTAATTCTTTACGTTTTTCCATTGATACTTTTGAAGAGTGTTTAAAAAGACTTAATAAGTATAAATTACTTAATACATTAAAGAAAAAGGATGAAGATGCCTTTATTTTTGTGTTAAATAATCCTTTTACAATTGAAGAATTTATTAGCGATGACTTACTTGTAAGAGACTTTATTCTCAAAACTAGTGGTCAATATTATCAAATGTTAATTAGTAATGTAAAGACTACTAGTAAGCATAAGGGCTTTGATGATGTTTCTTATCGATTTGATATTAGTGAATTATCTAATTGGAATAAGGATAACGAAACTTTCTTAAAGCCAATTGATAAAGATAATTATGATTTTGGTACTTATTTTGATATTAATGTATTCTTAGAGGATATATCTTTATATATCTTTCCTTTAAAGTATAGAACACCTGAGCTTTTAAAACAGATTGCGACTTTAGCTGATTTATATAATATTAGTTATGATCAAATGCGTTTAATTTTATCTAAGACTGTTAAACAGGGTGAGAGCGAATTTAACTTAGATTATTTTAAGTATATGTGCCAAAACTGCAATGATAATTATAACTATGTTTCTAAGGGCATATACAATGTGCCTTGTTTGTCTTTCTTAATGAGTAAACAAAATGGCAAAGAAGCAACTCCTGTAGATAAGAAACTTCTTTATAATTTGTCTTTTGATTATCATTTAAATCCAGAAGTTATTAATGCCTTAATTGAATATGTCCTTGATAACAACAATAACACTTTAGTAGAGAAGTATGTTTACGCTCTAGCAAGTGATTTACATCGTAATGATATAAAGACTGCTGATGAGTGTAAAAAGCGTTTAAATGCCCCTAAAAAGGCTAAAAAACAAGTATTAAAAGAAGAAGTTTATGATTCTAGTAACAATATTTCTTTGAGTGATGAAGAAATAGAGGCTTTCAATAAGCTAAGAGGTGGAAAATGATTGACTATAATAAAATACTTTTAGCTTTAAATAATATTCCTTATACAAAAGAATTTATTGATAAGTATCAAATAAGTGATGAATATATAAAAAATCATTTATCTTGTTTCATTGATTGCGTAGAGTCTTTAAATATTTGTAAGAATTGTAAAGGCCTAGAATCTTGTAAACAAGCTAAAAAGGGTGAAATGATTACATTAAATTATGATGGAGTCCCTTATAATGATGTGACTTATTGTAAGTTATATCTAAAAAAGAAAGCAGAAGATAAACGCATTAGTAATTTTGTTTATTCTGATATTCCAGGTGAATATAAAGATTTAAATTTATCAAATATCGAAATACTTGATGACAATATCAAAGATTTATTAATGAGAGCCATTGGCATTCTTGATGGCAAAAGAAAGAAGGGCCTTTATATATATGGTGATTTAGGTATTGGTAAGACCTATATGTGTATTGCCTTAGCTAATTCATTAGCTGCAAGCGGCAAGAAAGTTGCCTTTATTAAGTCTAATTTCTTTATAAATAGAATGAGACAACTTATTAGCACTGATACTTCTTTATATGAGAAAATTATAAAGGATATCAAAGAGTGTCAATGTTTGATTATCGATGATATTGGCTCAGAAACAGTCAGTGCTTATTCTAGAGATGATTTATTGTTTAATATCTTAGATTATCGTATGGAACATAAGCTGCTAACTATTTTTACTTCTAACTTGTCTAAGAATTCTTTGTTGGAGCATTATACTTATGATAAAGATAATTGTAGTAATATGCGCGCAAAAAGACTATTAGAGAGAGTAGATATATTAAGTGACGACTTTGTCTTAAATGGACAAAACAAAAGGAGGACGTTATGATTAGAAAAATTGGTGTTTTAACTTCTGGTGGTGATGCACCTGGTATGAATGCTGCTATTAGATCGGTTACTCGTAATGCCTTGGCTAATGGAATTAGCGTTGTAGGTATTAAAGATGGTTATAAGGGTTTAATAGAAGGTAATTATTTAGATTTTAATAGAGAAAGTGTTTCGGACATCTTATCTAGAGGAGGCACTATTTTAGGTTCTGCACGTTTGCCTGAATTTAAAGAAGATGCCGTTCAAGAAAAAGCTTGTGAAATGTTAAAGTCTCATCAAATTGATGCATTAGTAGTAATTGGTGGAGATGGTTCTTATAGAGGTGCACTAGCTCTTACAAAAAGAGGTATCAATTGTATTGGCCTACCTGGAACAATTGATAATGATATTCCTGGTACTGATTTTACAATTGGCTTTGATACAGCTTTAAATACTGTAGTTGAATGTGTCGATAAATTAAGAGATACTTCAAGTTCTCACCATAGATGCTCAATTGTTGAAGTAATGGGCAATAGATGTGGCGATTTAGCTATTTGGTCTGGTTTATGTACTGGCGCTGAAATCGTTGTAACTCCTGAAACTGGTTATGATGAAGAAGCTATTATTGAAAAGCTTGCCTATCTAGATAGACAAGGCAAGAATCATGCAATTGTGATTGTTTCAGAAAAATTAACTGATGTTAATTCTTTGGCTGGTAAAATTTCTTCAAGAACTGGTTTCTCAGGCAGAGCTACTGTACTTGGCCATATTCAAAGAGGAGGTTCTCCTACACCAAATGATAGAATATTAGCTTCTAGACTTGGCGAAAGAGCTGTTGATTTATTGCTAGATGGAATAGGTGGTCATTGTTGTGGTATTAGAAATAATCAAATTTCAAATATCGCAATTGAAGAAGCTTTAAATCTTGCTAAAGAATCTAAACGTGATTTATATAGATTATTTGATAGATTAGTTTAGTATTGTATTTTGGCTTATATGAGTTTAAAATTGAACGTTGTTAGGAGGATATATGAGTAGATTTAAACAAACTAAAATTGTATGTACATTAGGTCCTAGTTCAAATAATTATCAAACTATTTTGGCTATGGCTAATGCTGGTATGAATGTTGTAAGATTAAATTTTTCCCATGGTGAACATAAAGATCACTTGGCTAATATAGAACTTGTTAGAAAAGTTGAAAAAGAAAATGGTTTAAATCTTGGTATTTTATTAGATACTAAGGGCCCAGAAATTCGTTTAGGCGACTTTGAAAACGGTGAAGAATCTTATAAGAAGGGCGATATCGTTACTCTTTGTAAAGAATTAATTGTAGGTAATCACGATAGAGTTACTATTAAGTGTCCTGAATTATTTGATGATTTAAAGGGCGGCGAAACAATTCTTGTTAATGATGGCAAACAGCAATTAAAAGTACTTGAAAATACAGGCAATGAATTAAGATGTGAAGTACAAGTAAATGGTATTTTAGCTTCTAGAAAAGGCTGTAACGTTCCAGGTGTTAAATTATCAATGCCATTCATTTCTGAAAAAGATGATTCAGATTTAAGATTTGGTTGTGAACAAAATGTAGACTTCATTGCAGCTTCATTTGTTAGAAGAGCTGATGATGTATTAAAGATCAGAAAGATTCTTGCTGAAATGGGCAAGGCTAATATTCAAATCATTGCTAAGATTGAAAATCAAGAAGGCTTCGATAATATCGATGAAATCTTAGATGTTGCTGATGGCGTAATGGTTGCTAGAGGTGATTTAGGCGTTGAAGTTAGACCCGATAGAGTTCCAATTTATCAAAAATTAATCATTAAGAAAGCTAATGAATATGGTAAGCCTGTAATTACAGCTACACATATGCTTGATTCAATGACTCAAAACCCACGTTGTACAAGAGCTGAAGCAAGCGATGTTGCTAACGCTGTACTTGATGGTTCTGATGCTGTTATGCTTTCTGCTGAATCGGCAGCAGGTGATTATCCTGTTGAAGCCGTAAAGACTATGGCTGCAATTTGTGAAACAGCTGAAGATATTTTCCCAT
The DNA here is from genome assembly GCA_963619285.1 of Oscillospiraceae bacterium. Taxonomy (GTDB): domain Bacteria; phylum Bacillota_I; class Bacilli_A; order Erysipelotrichales; family Erysipelotrichaceae; genus Colivicinus. The sequence continues at coordinate 5,265 of CAVEWG010000057.1, forward strand.
TTAGAGAACACCTGGAAACAATGAAACAATATAGCCATAACACAATTCAAGATGCTATTGGTATTGCTGTTTCAGATGCTACATTAACTTTACCAATTGGTGCTGTTGTAGTATTTACACAAGGCGGTTCTACTGCTAAGGTTATTTCTAAATATCGTCCAGCGTGTCCTACATATGCTGTTACATTCAACAAGGGTGTGCAACATGCTCTAGAAACATTCTCAGGTGTTACTCCTGTAATGTCTAAGGTTCAAAATGATTTAACAAATGATGACGAACTTGCTAGTGCAGTATGTAAGGCATTTGGCCATAAGGCTGGTGAACTTGTAGTTATTTCTGCTGGTTACCCTACAGGTGAGGGTTCTGCCAACATGATGAAGATTATTACTATTAAGTAATCTAAATTCAAAATAGCAATTTAAAAAGGAGTAGACTATGTGACTATTCCTTTTTTAATGCTTATATGATAAATTTTAGATATGAACCATTTAAGCTTAATTACCTATATGACTATATTTAGTTGGCTATTATGCTTTTATTTTAAGAAAGGTAATATTATTATCCTGATTTTGGTTTCTATATATTTATTATTGCTTGTTATCTATATTGCCAATCTTATAAATGAGGGAAACTTTGATATATTTCATTTGATGACAATTGTAGTAACTTCCTTAATATGTTACTCCGATTATAAAACAATTAAAAATGGATAGCGCTTGCTATCCATTTATCTTATTTAGTACTTCGTTTAAATCGTATTTGTTTTCTGAAAATTCAAACTTTATTGAATCATCTTTGCTATATCGAGGAATAATATGTACATGTGTATGCATAACTGTTTGGCCTGCAACTTCATTTGTATTATTCAAGATATTACAACCACTTGCGCCTAGATTTTTAACAACCTTATTAGCAACAATATTTACTACCGCCATTAGTTCGCCAGCTTCTTTGCTATCCATTTGCAAGAAGTTATCATAATGCTTCTTAGGCATCACTAGGGTATGTCCTAATGTTGTTTGCGATAAATCTAGTATGGCAAGATATTTGTCATCTTCATAAACCTTACTAGAAGGGATGTTTCCTTTTACGATTTCACAGAATACGCACATTATTTAGTTGCCTCGTAAGTTTCCTTTAATAATTCATAAACTCTTTGATCATGAGTTTCAAAGTTATATTTTTCAAGTAGGGTATTGATAATAGTATCTTTATCAACATCGCTTACAACTTTTTCAACAAATTCATCTTTGAAATCTTCGACATTTTTAGAAATTAAATTAACAAGATAATATCTACTGTTTACTGTTGAATTGCCATCAGAATCAGTTGTTGTTGTAGTTACTTCAATAATATCTGATAAACCTGTGTCAGTTGCGTTTAGTACATATTCCTTTACATCAACTGGTAAATCTGAATCAGTATCAGTATATAAAGTTTCGCTTACTTCGCTATCATAACCATTCTCAGTACATGCATATTCAAATGTATTTTCTTCACTTGCAACAGCGTCCAATACTGCTTGAGCTGAATCTTTTTCATCAAAGTAGACGATTTCAGCTTTATATGGATTATAGCTTTCTACATAAGAATCAAAGTTAGATTCAACATATGACTTAGCTAAAGCATTTAAAGCTTGATTTGCGATATAGCTTCTTTGATAGTTATCTACTGAACCATAGTAAGAAATAATAAATGACTCATAGCCACCATCAACTAAGGCATTAACAGATTCTTCAACTTCACTTGTAATAGTATCCATATCAACGCCTTCAAGTGTTGCTAACTTATTGATTAAAGTGATTTTTAATGAATCAGTAATATCGTTACTCTTCATTGATTCGTATAAATCTTTTTTAGTATAAGCGTTACCTGAACCATCTTTATAGATAACTTCATCACCATCGCTTACTGAAGAATAATGGTTAGATGAACAAGCAGTGAAAGTTAATAAACAAATTAATAATAGACAAATCTTTTTCATTATTCTGCACTCTCACTTTCTTCAGTTGTTGTATCTTCAGTAATTAACTCATCTTGAGCATTTTGAAGATATTGATCGATTAAGTTCTTTAAATCTTCGTTAACGATTTCGTATCCAAGTTCATCACTCTTTTCTTTTACAGCAGTTACACTAGCGTAATTGTATTGATTGATGATTTCTGACATGAATTGATCATCAGCCTTTAATTCATCTTCTGTTGGCTCTTCTGTATAAATCCAATGATAGCCGTATTCAGATAAAACAGGATCAGTAATAGTACCTGTTTCAGCATCATTTAGAGCGTTTGCGAATTCAGTTACAAATGTACTAGAAGAAGAGGAAGTATCATAGATTCCTAAATAACCACCATCACTTGCAGAAGAATCTTCTGAATATTGTTTAGCGATTTCCTTGAAATCTTCACCGTTTGCGATTGCATCACACACAGCGTTGTACTTTTCTTGTTCCTCATCGCTCATTGTAGCGCTTCTTACTGTTGTTCCATCATCAGCAGTAGCTTCACCAATATTAGAAACCTTAACTAAGATATGGTAAACCTTTCTAGGCTTTAGAGATTCAACAACTTTTGGTACATATGTCTCATAATGATTACGGAAGAAATCAGAATAGAAAGTAGTTGACTTAACTACGTCTAGACAATATTCTTGTAAATCATCATAACCATTTGCGTAGCCACTGTTTTTAAGTGAAGTATCGATACTAGACTTTTCATTGTTGGCGACAATATAAGAATAATAGTTGTTTGCCATAGTAGTGATAGTATCTGTTTCTTCAACTGAAGCAGCGATTACACTTTTTGACCATTTGATCATCGCAGTACTTTGACCAAGAGATGAATATAAATCATCATATAAATCATCTGCGTAGTAGTTTTCACCATTTAAAGTGTAAACGATTGACTTGCCATCTTCTGATTTAGCATTTACATAGATGGTACGGTTTGAATAAGCTTGTACACAATAGACAACCACATAAGCTAGTAGAGCTATTGTTACTAATAATAAGAACCAGTATTTTTTTAGAATATCTTTAAATTCCATTGGTTACCTCCTGAAACTCACTAATTATACAATAGTGACTTATTTAAAACAATTTATACCTTCAATTTTCAGTTTAAATTCACATAGGGATAGTAATTCCTATGCTTTTGTTTGAGTGGTGTTATAATCTTTAACGAGGTGAAAGTATGGAGAATGTATTAGAAATAAAAGATTTACATGTTTCTGTAAAAGATAAAGAAATATTAAAAGGAATAAATTTAGTAGTTAAGCAAGGAGAAATCCATGCGATTATGGGGCCTAATGGTAATGGCAAAAGTACGCTTTTACAAACCATTATGGGTAATCCCAATTATACTGTTACATCTGGTTCGATTACTTTTAATGGTGAAGATGTACTTAAAATGAGCGTTGATACACGTAGTAAAAAAGGCTTATTCTTAGCTTTACAATACCCTCAAGAAATAGCTGGTGTTACAAATTCTGATTTTTTAAGAGCCGCAATTAACGCAAGAAGTGAAGAACCTATTTCTTTATTTAAGTTTATTAAAGAAATAGATAGTGGCATTAAAGAATTAAAGATGAAAGAAGACTTAGCTCATAGATTTGTTAATGATGGCTTTTCTGGTGGTGAAAAGAAAAGAAATGAAATCCTACAAATGATGATGCTAAAACCATCTATTGCGATGCTAGATGAAATTGACTCAGGACTTGACGTTGATGCGATTAAACTTGTTTCTGATGCGATTTTAAAATTAAAAGAAGAAACAAACTTAGGTTTAATGGTAGTATCTCACTATGAAAGATTCTTTTCATCAATTAAGCCAACTCATTCTCATGTTGTTGTTGACGGTAAGATTGTTGTAGAAGGTGATAGTGAACTTGTTCTTAAGATTGATTCAGATGGCTACGATTGGTTATATGATGAATTAAAGATAGCTCCTGTAAAAGAAGAAAAACCAATGGTTTATTCTCTTGGTGTTTGTGCTAGAAATAAAAGAGGTTAATATGTCTAAGATTTATAAGAATTTAGGCAATAATCTTGATATTAAACTAAATAGTAGTGAAGTTATTACTATTGTTTTAGATAATGATATTAATATCAATTATGAATTTAATGATGGTGAATATAAAGTACTTGTTTTTAACAATGCTGATAAAGATATATCTATAAATGAAAAAGGTTTAGTAAAGAATAGTACAGTTGAAATTCATTATTTAGATTTAAATAAATATGATATTAAACATTCAAATACTATTAGTGTTTTAGCTCATAGCTCTTTAAATATCTATACTACTTATTTAGGTTGCAATAAAAAAGAAATTAATTTTAACTTAATAAATCAAGAATGGGATTCTAAAGTAGACATTATTAATAAGGTTGTATGCCTTGAAGATTCTGATTTTTACATGACAATTACCGGCAAGATTGTAAAAGGTGCTAAGAATTGTAAGTGTCATCAAAAGTCTAATTGTCTTACTTTTGAAAAACCTAAACAATGTAAAGTTGAACCAATCTTATTAATAGATGAAAACGATGTTGAAGCTTCGCATTCTTTGTCTTGCGGAACAATTGATGAAGATGTTTTATTCTATATGAATTCTCGTGG
>CAVEWG010000058.1:0-9714 GCA_963619285.1 Oscillospiraceae bacterium
ATCAAACATGATACAAGTGATATTGATTTAAATGATGAGGCTTATTTATGTGCTAAGGAATATGTCTTTAAGACGATTGATTGCTTAGATAATAAAGAATATATTCCAGTATTATTTTCAAGAGAATTCTATAACTGTGTAAGTAAGGATTTATTTAAGAAGTGTTCGGATTATTATTTAGATATCATGATTTTAATGTTAGAAGATAGTATAAATAATAAAGTTGTTGAAGATGAAGAATACAATGATTATTTAAATTGTCTAGAGAAATATGATAGAGCTAAGCTTTTAGAGATATTTTTAAAGGGTAAAGAACGTTTGAATTATCCTGTAAACAGAACTTTGTTGTTTGACCAAATGGCGTTTTCGATAATATCATAGATATATGAGTGAAAATATAAAATATCTGTCTGTTAGATTTCAGACAACCAATAAAACATATACTTTTTCAACGGTCGATTTATCAATTTTAAATGGTGATGGTGTTATAGTTGAAACCCAAAGAGGCGTTGAATATGCCCGTGTAATTGCGGAGCCTTTTGATAAACCAAATGTTTCCATGGAAATCAAACCTATTATTAGAAAGGCTAATAAAGAAGATGAAGCTCAATATGAAAAAAATATTGAGGATTGTAAACAAGCTAAAATAAAGTGTCAAAAAGAAGCTGATAAATTAAATCTAGGTATGAAAGTTATTTCGGCTGAATATACATTAGATAGAAGTAAGATTACTTTTATTTATTTAGCTGATGATCGTGTAGACTTTAGAGAATTATTAAAAGTATTAGCCGCCTTATTTAGATGTCGTATTGATTTAAGACAGGTTGGTACCCGTGATAAAGCTAAGATGGTTTCAGGTATTGGGCCATGTGGAAGAGAACTTTGTTGTGCACGTTATATTAGCGAATTTGATCGTATTTCGATTAATATGGCAAAAAACCAATTGTTGGCTTTAAATGTTGCGAAATTATCTGGCCAATGTGGCAATTTAATGTGTTGTCTAAAATATGAAGATGAAGCTTATAAAGATTTAAAGAAGGGTTTGCCTAAGATTAATTCTTATATCGAATATGAAGGCGAAAGATATAAGCTTACTTCAATGAATATCATTGTGCGTAATTGTAAGTTGGAAAATAAGGAACACGCAGTTTTTATTTCGCTTGATGATTTGCTTAAAAATGGCAAGGTTTTAGCCAACAACAATAAGAAACAAGAACATGAATAAGCCCACACTTTTCTTAGTTGCGACACCGATTGGAAACTTGAATGAAGTTTCTTTTCGTTGTCTTGATATTTTAAAGAGTGTTTCTGTCATAGCGTGTGAAGATACAAGAAATACGAGAAAACTATTATCACACTTTGATATCCACACTAAACTAATTAGTTATCATAACTTTAATGAAGATATCGCAAGCGAGACTATTTTAGAATACTTGAATAATGGTGAAGATATCGCTCTTGTCTCAGATGCGGGTTATCCACTTGTATCTGATCCAGGTTTCATCTTAGTAAATAAGGTAATTGATGCAGGATACAATATCAATACTGTAAGTGGCCCTAATGCATGTTTAAATGCGCTTGTGGCAAGTGGTTTATCTACTGTGCATTATATGTTTTATGGCTTTTTGAATTCTAAGAGTTCAATCGCTAAAAAAGAATTAAATGAAATAAAAGAGTTTCCTTATACCATTGTGTTTTATGAAGCGCCTCATCGTATAAATAAGACCATTGAACTAGTATATGAAGTCTTTGGTGACAGAAAAGCAGTTGTCGCTAGAGAACTTACTAAGATTCATGAAGAATATATTAGGGGTAATTTAAGTGAGCTTGTTAATATTGGTGAACTAAAGGGTGAAATTGTCTTTATTGTAGAAGGTTATCATAAACAAGAAGAAGCGGTTGATTTTTCTTTACTTAAAAAAGAAGTAGATTCTTATGTTGAAAAAGGCATGAAGACAAAAGAAGCCATTGGGGTTATTGCCAAGGCCCACAATGTTTCTAAGAATGAATTATATGATTATTATCATAAGAACTAACTGTTCATTATTAAATATAATTTAGCTGTTGTTAATGCATCATCATATGCCCTATGGGCATTTTTATTTATGATGTTAAAATGATTGGCCATGGTACCAAGTTTCGCGTTTGGTAAACAATGTTTATATTTATAAATACGTGCTTGTTTGATTAAGTCAATTTGTTCATTGCCTATAAAATTGTTAGTAATTCTACAAGCCTCATAAAGAAATTTGGAGTCAAAGGATTGGCTATTGTAGCCAACAAGGGGATAGTCTCCTATAAATTCTTTAAAGCTTTTGATTGCGTCTTGCACTTCAATGCCGTCAATCAACATTTCATTGGTGATGCCAGTTAATGATTCAATAAAAGAAGATATTTTAACTACACCGTTGTTTGGCTTTAATAGACATTGAAATTTATATTCATCGCTTTCATCGATTATGCCGTCAATTACTTTAATGGCGCCAATTTCGATGATGCAATCACGTTGGCTAGAAAGGCCGCTGGTTTCAAAGTCATAGGCTACAAAAGAATTAATCATGAATGTATTTTACCATTGAATGGACTTATAATTGTAGGGATGGAAAGATTTAAACTATATTTAAAAGAATTTAAAAAAGAGTCAATATTGGCTCCTTTGTTTAAATTACTAGAGGCTTTATTTGATTTATTTGTGCCTTTAGTTATTGCTGATATCATAAACAATGGTGTTAGTAATAATGATTTCAACTATGTGATTAAAGAATTTGGCTTATTAATACTATTAGCTCTTATTGGACTTGCTTGTAGTATCGTGGCTCAATTTTTTGCGGCTAAGGCATCAGTTGGTTTTACTACTAAAATAAGACAAGCCTTATTTGATCATATTCAAGATTTGTCTTATAGAGAACTTGATGAAGTGGGCCAAGATACTTTAATTACGCGTTTAACTAGTGATACCAACCAAATCCAAAATGGTCTAAACTTAGCGCTTAGATTACTTCTAAGAAGCCCATTTATTGTCTTTGGTGCCATGATTATGGCATTTACTATCAATGTTAAGTGTGCCATTATTTTTGCGGTTGTTATCCCACTTCTATGTCTTGTAGTATTTTTTATCATGATAAAAAGTATTCCTTTATTCAAGAAGGTTCAAAAGGCTCTTGATGGCTTACTTTCTAAGACGCGTGAAAACCTTACGGGTATTAGGGTAATAAGGGCTTTTAGAATTGAGGATAAAGTAGTTAAAGAATTCAAGGATCAAAATAAGCTATTGACTTCTGAAAATGAAAGAGTTGGTTTCTTAAGTGCCTTAACTAATCCATTAACTTATGTCTTAATTAATATGGCTACGGTTATCTTAATTTATACAGGAACAATTGAAGTAAGACTTGGATCTTTGTCACAAGGTGATGTAGTTGCCTTATATAACTATATGGCCCAGATTGTTACTGAACTAATTAAGATGGCTAATCTAATTATCAATATCGATAAGTCTATTGCCTGCATGTCTAGAGTAAATAAAGTACTAGATATCAAACCTAGTATGGAATATAAAGATGGTAATCTTAATGAAAGTTTGAATAATAAAGGTTCGAATCCTCATTTAGGTTCGAACCCAGATAGTTTTATAGAATTCAAGGATGTTACTTTTACTTATGCAGGTAGTAAGGAACCTTGTTTAAGTAATATTAGCTTTAAGTTAAATAAGGGCGAGATGCTAGGAATCATTGGCCCTACAGGATGTGGTAAGACAAGTTTGGTTAATCTTATTCCTCGCTTCTATGATGTGGATAGTGGTGCGGTTTTAATAAATGGTAAAGATGTTAAAGATTATTCTAAACAAGAACTAGGTGATATAGTTTCTGTTGTTCCACAAAAAGCTGCTTTATTTAAAGATAGTATCGCTAATAATTTAAGAGTTGGTAAAAAAGATGCGAGCGAACAAGATATGTGGAAGGCTTTAGAAATTGCCCAAGCTAAAGAAATAGTTGAGGGCAAGGATGGCGAACTTGAACATCTAATTGAACAAGGTGCTAAGAATTTATCTGGTGGTCAACGTCAAAGATTAACCATCGCTAGAGCGCTTATAAAAGATAGCGATATTTTGATTCTTGATGATAGTTTTAGTGCTTTGGACTTCGCTACAGAAGCTAAGTTAAGACAGGGTATTGCTTCTTTAAAGAAGACGGTAATCAATGTTTCTCAACGTGCTTCAACAATTAAGAGTGCTGATAAGATACTGGTTCTAGATGATGGAAACATGGTTGGTTTTGGTAGCCATAATGAGCTTATGAAAAATTGTGAGATGTATAAGGAAATTTATTATTCACAATATCCAGAAGAAAGGGGTAAATAAGATGAAGAAGAAAATTAATACCCCTACTTTTAAGAAGTTAATGCAAGAACTTGGCAAGTATCGTTTCTTGTTGTTTGGCTCAATTGTGTTGTCTTTGTTTACTGTTGGCTTAACATTATATATTCCAATTTTATTTGGCGATAGTATCGATCTAATTATTGATGAAGGTATTAGCCTTGATTATATTGTTTCTTGTTTAAAGACTATTTCTATTTTGATTATTGTTAATTCATTATTAACTTGGATAATGAATGTCATAAACAATAAGATTGCGTTTAATGTTGTTAAAAACATTAGAAACAAAGCTATTGTAAAGATACAAAGCCTACCATTAAGCTATGTTGATAAACAAAGCAGTGGTGACATTGTTCAAAGGATGATAGGTGATGTAGATCAATTATCAGATGGCTTATTGCTTGGTTTAACACAATTGTTTTCGGGCATAATTACTATTATTATTACTTTGGTATTCATGTTTAAGAAATCGTTAATCATTACAATACTGGTAATTGTTTTAACACCGCTTAGTTTCTTGGTTGCCAAGTTTATTGCATCTAAGTCTTATACTTTATTTAAGAAACAAAATAGTACAAGAGGTAGTCAAACAGCTTTAATCGATGAAATGATTGGTAATCAAAAACTAGTAAAAGCCTTTGATTATGAAGATAAAGTAAAGGCTGACTTTAAGGAAGTAAACGATAAGCTATGTGAGTATTCTACTAGTGCTACTTTCTTTTCTTCTTTAACTAATCCTTGTACCCGTGCGGTTAATTCTTTGATTTATGCCTCAGTTGCTTTACTTGGTGCTTATTTAATTTTAAATAATCATTTAACAGTTGGTGGTTTAACGGTTTTACTTTCATATGCCAATCAATATATGAAACCATTCAATGATATTAGTAGTGTTGTTACTGAGCTACAAAATGCCTTTGTGTGTGCTGATAGAGTGTTTGAACTAATTGAACAAGATAGCGAAATTAAAGAAAAAGATGAAGTATTAAGTACTTCTAAGGGCTTAGTTACTATTGATAATGTAAGTTTTAGATATGATGAAGATAAGCCATTAATTGATGATTTCTCGCTTAATGTAAGTAGTGGACAAAGTATTGCGATTGTTGGCCCTACAGGATGCGGGAAGACAACATTTATTAACTTATTAATGCGTTTCTATGATGTTAATGGTGGCTCAATCAAGGTTGATGGTAAAGACATTAGGGATGTAACACGTCATAGTTTAAGAGAAAACTATGGTATGGTTTTACAAGATACTTGGATTAAACAAGGAAGTGTTAGAGAAAACGTTAGTCTAGGAAAGCCTGATGCCAGTGAAGAAGAAATCATTAGTGCATGTAAGCAAGCGCATTCTTATGAATTTATTAAAAGACTTCCTGATGGCTTAGATACAATTATTGATGATAGTTCCTTGTCTAGTGGTCAAAAACAATTACTATGTATTACAAGAGTTATGTTGGCTTTACCGCCTATGCTTATTCTAGATGAGGCAACAAGTTCAATTGATACTTTCACTGAACAAGAAATACAAAGTGCATTTGATAAGTTGATGGATGGTAGAACTTCTTTTGTGGTAGCTCATAGATTGAGTACTATTAGAAATGCTGATGTGATTCTTGTGATGAAGGATGGACATATTATTGAAAAGGGAAATCATGAAGAGTTGATGGCTAGAAATGGTTTCTATACTAACTTATATAATTCACAATTTGTGAAAAATGTTGAATAACTCGTAAAAAAGTTGCGAAAAATGTGATTTTTTCCTAAAAAATAGTGCGAAAAATGTTAAAAGGAGATTAAAAATGGCTTGTACAACAATTTTAGTGGGCAAGAAGGCATCATATGATGGTTCAACAATTATTGCCCGTAATGATGATTCAGGAGCTGGTAACTATACTGCTAAAAAGTATGTGATCATTAATCCTAATGATCAACCACGTAAATATACAACAGTTATTTCACATCTAACAATTGATTTACCTGATAATCCTGTTAGATATAGCGCAACACCAAATGTTGATAATAAGAATGGTATTTGGTGTGCTGCTGGTATCAATGAATATGAAGTAGGCATGTCGGCTACAGAGACTATTACTTCAAATCCTAGGGTATTGAGTGGTGATCCTCTTGTCTTCTATGATGAAGAAAAGAATATTCCAGGTGGCATTGGTGAAGAAGATATTGTCCATATTGTGCTTCCATATATTAAGAGCGCAAAAGAAGGCGTATATCGCTTAGGTGAGTTACTTGAAAGGTATGGCACATATGAAATGAATGGTATCGCTTTTTGTGATAAAGATGAAATATGGTATATGGAGACTATTGGTGGTCATCACTATATCGCTAAAAGAGTTGAAGATGATGAATATGTTGTTATGCCAAATCAATTAGGTATTGATGAATTTGATATTGAAGATGGTGTAGGTAAACAAGAGAAACATATTTGTTCAAGGGATTTGAAAGAGTTTATTGAAAAGAATCATTTAAATCTAAACAATGATGGCGAATTTAATGTAAGACTTGCCTTTGGCAGTCATGATGATTCAGATCATATCTACAATACGCCACGTGCTTGGTATATGTTAAAGTATTTTAATCCCAATTTATGTGATTGGAGTGTTGACTATAAACCGGAAGACGATGATTTACCATTTAGTCTAGTTCCTGAAAGAAAGATTACAATTGAAGATGTTAAATATATCTTATCAAGTCATTTCCAAGGAACGCCATTTGATCCATATTTAAGCTATGGTGATAAGAGTTTAGCAGGTAAATATAGAAGTATTGGAGTTAATAGAACTGATGATTTAGAGATTATTCAAATGCGTCCATATGCCTTACCTGTTGAGTGGCAATGTTTTGGTTCTAATGTGTTTAATGTTGCGATTCCTCAATATACTTGTGTTAATAAGACTCCTGATTTTCTAAATTGCACAACTAATGAAGTAAGTACTAACAGCTTCTATTGGGTAAGTAGATTAATTGGTACTTTAGCTGATGCTTCATATAAGGATTGTTTAAATCTAATTGAAAGATATCAATTAAAAGGTGCAACTATTGGCCAATTACTTATAAAGAAATATGATAAACAATTAAATGGTCTAAAGGGTGATAAGTTACTTGAAGAAGCGTATAAAGCTAATCAAGAAATAGCTGATGAGTTTAAGAAGCTAAGTATTGATACTTTAAATAAAGTGCTTATGGCCGCAAGTAATAATATGAAGAATGCATTTTCTAGAAGTGATGCTTAAGCGTGAGAAATCACGCTTTTTGTGTGGCTGTTGCATTTTGTTACAAGAGGTGGTCAAAAACCTTCATATTTTGTTACAAAAAAGTAAAAAGTATCGAATTTTGTTACAATTTTTGTAGCAGGTGACAAATATGCTATATAGAAAGGCTTATGATAAGCTACTTGAATGGAAGAAAGACGCTAATAAAAAGGCTCTTTGTATACAAGGGGCTAGACAAATTGGTAAGACAACAATCATTAGAGAGTTTGCCAAAAACGAATATGAGTGTTTTGTTGAACTTAATTTTGTTTTAGATGATAGGGCTAAGACTATTTTTGATGGCAATTTAGATGCCAATACTATAATCGAAGGCATAACTGCTTTAACTAGAAAAAAACTTGTCCCTGGTAAGACATTGATTCTTTTTGATGAAATACAAGAATGTCCCAATGCACGTACTGCTGTTAAGTTTTTGGTAGAAGATGGTAGATTTGACTATATAGAGAGTGAGTCTTTGCAAGGCGACAAAAATAAAGTGGTAAAATCTTATCCCGTTGGTTTTGAAGAAATGTTTTATATGTATCCACTTGATTTCTTGGAGTTTTTAAAAGCCAACAATATTCAGGATTCAACAATCGATATCTTAAAAGATGCTTATGACAATAAGAAGAAAGTGCCAGATACTATTCATAATGTGATTAATAAATTGTTTTATCTTTATATAGTTGTAGGCGGTATGCCAGAAGTTGTTGATACCTATGTTAAAAGTCACGACATAGGAAAAGTAATTTCTTTACAAAACGAAATAATAGAATTGTATAAACAAGATATCACAAAGTATTCAGATGAAAGTGATAGGCCTAAGATAAGAGCGATATACAATGCTTTGCCATCACAATTAAATGATAAGAATAGACGTTTTAATGTTTCTTCTCTAGATAAAAACGCAAGACTTTTAAGATATGCGGATAGCTTTAATTGGTTAATTGATGCAGGCCTTGTCAATGTCTGTTACAACATCAATGAACCAACAGGTTCACTTGCTTTAAATGAAAAACGTAATTTGTTTAAACTATATTCTTCTGATACTGGTTTATTGTGTGCACAATCAATGAACGATATTCAATTTGACATTATACAAGGTGATACTAGTGTTAATATGGGCTCTATTTTAGAGAATGTGATGGCACAAATGTTTGTAGCGAATGGCTTTATTTTGAATTATTTTGATTCCCATAAGTATGGAGAATTAGACTTTGTCTTACAAAGAGGAACTAGTATTGATTATGTAGAAATAAAATCTGGTAAGAATTATAAGAAACATGCTGCATTAGACAAAATAAAAAATGTTAAAGACTTTAAACATGATAACAATTATGTTTTTTGTAAAGACAACGTTCTAATTGAAGGCGATATCACTTATTATCCTTGGTATATGGCAATGTTTTATAAGTGTAAAAATGAAACTAGCAGTTTTATATACCGGGTAGATATTGGAGAACTATAACGAAGTTAAGAACAGCATGCAATTAAGTAAGATATAATTACTATAAAGAAACAATGAAAGGAGTATAACATATGAATAAATTAAAGAGATTACCTGTTGGTTATGAAGACTTTAGTGAAATTATAAGTGATAATTTTTATTATGTTGATAAAACCAAGCTAATAGAACAACTACTTGAACAAAAATGCGAAGTAAGTCTTTTTACTCGTCCTAGAAGATTTGGTAAGTCTTTAAATATGAGTATGCTTAAATACTTCTTTAAGATAGACACAGATAAGTCTTTATTTGATGGCTTATATATTTCAAATAATAAAGAGCTTTGTGATAAATACATGGGTAAGTATCCTGTAATATCAATCACTTTAAAAAATGTTGAGGGTTTAAGCTATGAAAGCGCAAAGTATCAATTTAAAGAACTTATATGGATGGAAGCTAGAAAATTTAGTTTTTTAGAAAATAGCGAAAATTTAGATACTTATGATAAACAAACTTATCTTTCTTTATGTGAGTTGCGTAATGGTATGTGCGCTATGGAAGATGGAGTACTGCCCGGTTCTTTAAAAACTTTATCTTATCTTCTATATAAGCACTATGGTAAGAAAACAATT
>CAVEWG010000059.1:0-9249 GCA_963619285.1 Oscillospiraceae bacterium
AGACTTATTCACCACCTAAAGGTAGTGGGTTGAAGTCTTAAAAGTTTTTTATGAATGGAATGGTTTTGCAGGCAAACAAAGAGAAAAAGATTTAGAAGAAATCATCAACTCCGAAAAGTTAAAACCCAAAGAAATTAGAAAATTCTTAGAGAAATCATTTAAAAAGCGTGAAGTAAAAACTAACGGTACAGATATTGATAAACTGTTGCCTCCAGTTAGTATATTCGGTAGTAGTGATAGATCTATTAAGAAACAAAGCATTATTCAAACGTTAAAAATATTCTTTGAAAAATATTTTGGTATTGGGGCTGCGTATAATCTTAGAAAACCAGAAGATGATTATGATTTATAAATGAATAATGAATTCGCCATCGCCGATAATGAAATTGAATATAACACTGATGAAGAGAACTAATGATGTTCTTTTTTATAAGCCAAATGGCACATAATCTTAAACAACTGTAATTTCATCGTTTTCTAGCATTTCAATTTCCATAATGGGAAATTTGTTATCCATAAGATTTTTGAAATAGTAAATAAGCAGTTCTTTCTTATTAGGAAGTTTTGGAAATTCTTCATATAAATCAACAATAACTTTAGAATAGTCGCCTTTATATAACATCATTGAGTTTAAACAGCGAAACGATATCACTTCTTTTCATTTGATAAACTACGGATCTAGAATTTAAAAATATTTGCCCTTTATCTTCACTAAACCGCCTTCTGTAGTTTCTAGAGCCTATGTGATAGGTGGGATCTTCTATCATGTATTTTCTTTCTATTCTTATCTAGTCTTTCGGCAGATTTGGCGTATTTTCTACTATGTGATTTTTCTGTGCCGCAATTAGCAATTTTAAATACTTCTTCTAAGTCATATTGGTTCATTAATAATTCAATAGCTCTTGTATCGGCTTCTTTAAGGCATCTATTGTATAAAAGTGCAATATCAGTATAGGAATAATTAATTTGATCTTTATAGATATCAGGATAGAAAATAGGAAGTGATTTCAAACCATATTTTTCTTTCAAATGAACGATTAATAAGTTTCTATTCATTGTTATTACCATCCAAACTAAAAAAGGGATTTATTTGTTTCATAAAGGCAATAAAATCTTGTTTAGCCTTTTCTGTTTCCTCAGTCGATACTTTTATTTCTATTTGTTCTTCTTTATTTAAGAAAGATAAATCATATTTAGAATTAATTAAAGATAAAGCGTCAAAATCAAAAATACTATTGCAATAATCTATTAAACTTTTTAGTTCGTTTTCACTTGGATATTTATCTAAATCTTCTGGTTTAGAAAAAATAATATCTAAACGTCTAGGCGAGTACTAGGCTAATTTACTAATAATTTCTTTATTAATATTCATAAAAGATATTACACTCCTTCAAGAATGTAATACCATCTTTTAGCCTATATTGGTGTTCATATTTGAGATTCCAACATTTGCCCCTAAAAACAACAATTATTCGAATTTAATGATTTTCAAATTTTCCGACAAGTTTTTAATATAGCCTAAAATTCTTGTAATTGTTTAAAGTTGACTTAAAGTTTATAATTATTTTGTAAGGAGGATCTAATAATGCCAGTTAAAGTTGATGCTGATACTTGTGTAGGTTGTGGTGCTTGTACAGAAGTATGCCCTACAGGTTCTTTAAATCTTGCTGAAGATGGTAAATGCAAAGTAAGCGAAGATACTTGTATTGACTGTGGTGCTTGCTGTGGTACTTGCCCAACAGGTGCTATTTCACAATAATTAAAATCATGCTAAAAAAACCAAGTTTTAAAAGCTTGGTTTTTTTATTGGCTTTTTATAGAATAATAGGGTATGAAAAAAGATTATATTCTTCCTGATATCAAGGAAGCTAGAAGAAGAAACAATACTGAAAAAATCGAAAGAATTAACTTTAACATTGATGAAAGCTTTAAAAATTTGGGAAAGGATAAGAAGTATTTTATCAAGACACATGGTTGTCAAGCTAATTTTAGAGACTCAGAAACGATCGCTGGATTATTGGATGAATTAGGCTTTACAAGTTCAAACAATGAAGAAGATGCTGACATTATATTAATCAATACTTGTGCTGTAAGAGAGGGCGCAGAAGACAAGGTGTTTGGTGAAATCGGTGCTTTAAAAAGACTAAAGAAAGAAAAACCATCTATGCTTATTGGTATATGTGGTTGTATGACTCAAGAAGAAAAAACAGTTACCACAATACTTGAGAAATATCATCAAGTAGATATTATCTTTGGTACCCATAATATTACTTCTTTGCCTAAGATGATATCTGATATCTATAGCGCTAATAAGAAAAGAGCGGTAGAAGTTTATTCAAAACAAGGTGAAGTAGTAGAAAATGTACCAGTTACTCGTCTTGCTTCACATAAAGCTTATGTAAATATTATGTATGGTTGTGATAAGTTCTGTACATATTGTATCGTTCCTTATACTAGAGGAAAAGAAAGAAGTAGACTATTAGAAGATGTTGTAAAAGAAGTACAAGAACTAAAAGATAGTGGCTATAAGGAAGTATGTCTACTTGGTCAAAATGTTAATGCCTATGGTAAAGACTTAAATTTGGGTTATGACTTTGCAAAGTTACTAGATAAAGTAGCTAAAACCGGTATTAAACGAGTTAGGTTTATGACTTCTCATCCTTGGGACTTCAATGATGCCATGATAGATGCTATTGCTAATAATCCAAATATTTGTCCATATATTCATCTACCTGTTCAATCTGGTTCTAATGAAATACTAAAGAAGATGAATAGAAGATATACTATCGAAGAATATAAGACTTTATTTGATAAGCTAAATGCTAAACTTAAGAATTTTGCTTATACAACCGATATTATTGTTGGTTTCCCAAATGAGAGCGATGAAGATTTTAAGGGTACTTTAGATATCGTTGATTATTGTAAGTATGATAATGCTTATACGTTTATTTATTCAAAAAGAAGTGGCACACCTGCTGCTAATATGGAAGATTCTATAAGTAGGGAAGTAAAAGAAGATAGACTACAAGAATTAAATAGGAAAGTTGCTTATTATGCAAATCAAAAGAATCAAGCTTATTTAAATAAGATTGTAGAAGTATTAGTTGATGGCAAATCCAAGAAAAACGATGCGGTTTATTCTGGTTATACACCTGAAAATAAGCTAGTTAATTTCAAGGGTGAAGGCATCGAAATAGGTGATTTAGTTAATGTTAAGATCACTGAGTGCATGAGCTTTTCTTTAAATGGAGAACTTGTGGGCAAAGTGCTTGATTAATTATTTTAATTTGTTTTAATAAAGATACAAATACATGGAGGAAAGTATATGAAATTTGTATGTAAGGTTTGTGGCTACATCTATGAAGGTGATAAGGCCCCAGAAGAGTGTCCTGTATGCCATGCTAAGTCAAACATGTTTGAAGAAGTAAAAGGTGAAATGAGTTTGGCTGCTGAGCATAAGTTTGGTGTTTATGCAGAGACTGTAAAGAATAATCATGATATTAGTGAAGAAGATAAGAAATATATCTTTGATCAATTAAAGGCTAACTTTAATGGTGAATGTTCAGAAGTAGGTATGTATCTATGCATGGCTAGAATCGCTCATAGAGAAGGCTATCCTGAAGTTGGCTTATATTGGGAAAAAGCTGCATATGAAGAAGCTGAACATGCTGCTAAGTTTGCTGAACTATTAGGAAGTGATTTAGAACCAAATATGACATCTTCTACTGCTAAGAATTTAAAGTGGAGAGTAGATTGCGAATATGGTGCAACTGCTGGTAAGGTTGAACTTGCTACTTGTGCTAAAAAGAATGGTCTAGATGCAATTCATGATACAGTTCATGAAATGGCTAGAGATGAGGCAAGACACGGAAAGGCTCTTGAGGGATTATACAAGAGATATTTTGGTAAATAAATATGAGTAAATACGCTGGAACTAAGACTGAAAAGAATCTGTTAGCTGCTTTTGCGGGTGAATCTGAAGCTAGAAATAAATATACTTATTTCGCTTCTAAGGCTAAAAAAGAAGGCTATGAACAAATTGCTGCTATGTTTTTAAAAACAGCAGATAATGAAAAGGAACACGCGAAGCTTTGGTTTAAAGAACTTGAAGGCATTGGCGATACTAAACAAAATTTAAAGGCTGCTGCTGATGGTGAGAACTATGAATGGACTGATATGTATGAAACTTTCGCCAAGGAAGCTGAAGAAGAAGGTTTTAAAGATTTAGCTGCTAAGTTTAGACTTGTTGGCGCTATTGAAAAACACCATGAAGAAAGATATAGAGCTTTACTTAACAACGTTGAAACAAATGCCGTATTTGAAAAGAGCGAAGTTAAGATTTGGGAATGTAGAAACTGTGGCCATATCGTAATCGGTACTAAGGCACCTGATGTATGTCCTACATGTAATCATCCTTTAAGTTACTTTGAAATTTCAGAAGCTAATTATTAATTCAATAACTAGTTATAAAACACAAAATGGGTACAATGTATCCATTTTTTTATGGTAAAATCATTCTTGTTTTATGAAAAAAGAGAATTTATACAAAGCGTTATTTTATTTTTTGGGTTTAGCGATTTTATCACTTGGATTAATTCTAAATTCCAAGTCTAATCTTGGTGTTTCACCAATTGTATCAGTAGCTTATATATTTTCAATTATTACGGGTATTACTTTATCTAGAGCTACTTTGTACCAATATATCATTTTTATAGTAGTTCAAATGATTTTGCATATTATTCAAAAAGTAGAGAATCTAAAAATTAAACTTATTGAAGATATCTTACAATTAGTAGTTAGCTTTATTTTCACTGCTTTTATGTCTTTGTATTCAAACTATATACCTTTGGCCACTACAACTAAAAATAAGATATTATTCTTAATATTTGGTGTTTTATTTACGGGGACTGGTGCGGCAATGAGTCTTGTGGTACGCTTTATTCCAAATCCTGGTGATGGCATAACTCAAGCTATATCAGATACTATTCATAAAAAACTTGGCACTACTAAAAATATTGTTGATTTTGTGTGTGTTTGTCTTACAATTACTATTTCTTTGATATTTAAAAAAGAAATAATCGGAATTGGTTTAGGTACAGTAGTTTGTGTAATTATGACAGGAAGAGTAATTGCTTTGTTTAATAATTTGTTCAAGAATAAAATTGAAGGCCTTTGTGGTTTTAAAAACCAAGAAGGATAATGTATAATTAAGTAAGTATTTTATTAGTATTATTTTATATATGGAGGATATCATAATGGAAAAAGTTCGCTTAATGGCACTTGGTGGCTTAGACGAAGATGGAAAGAATATGTATTGTATTGAAATTGGCAATGATATTTTCGTTGTCGATGCCGGTTTAAAATATCCCGAAAACCAACAATTAGGAGTAGAATATGTAATTCCTGATTTTGAATATTTAATTGAAAACAAAGAAAGAGTAAAGGGTATCTTTATTACCCATGGCCATGATGATGTTATGAAGGCACTTAGCCATGTTTTAAAGACTTGTGACTTTGATGTCTACGCTACAGCTTTAACTGCGAAGATTATTGAAGAAGACTTGCCTAAGAATAGCAAGAAGCGTATTAATATCTTAAGAAGAGATGGTACATATACAATTGCCGGACATAAGATTCATACTTTCCCAGTAATGATGTCTATTGCTGATGGTGTGGGTTTAATATTTGAAACAAGCCAAGGTTCTATTGTTTATACTAGTGAATTCATTGTTGACTATGATTTAACATTTGAAGCTTTCTCAATGAATATGAACCTATTATCTAAGATTGGCGATGGCAATGTCTTATGCTTAATGTCTGAATCAGTTGGTTCAAATAAAGATGGCTACACAGCACCAAAGCATCGTATTACTGATTTAATTGATACTTATATTGAAAATCTGGATAATCGTGTAATTATTACTTTATATAAACAAAATCTATATCGAATCATTGAAATATTAGAACTAGCAAAGAAGTATAAGAAACAAGTATATTTTTATGATGAAAGCCATCTTAAGCTTTTAAAAGCGGTTGAAGATTTAGGCTATTATCATGTGCCAACTGGTGTTGTAGTTACTAAGAAAGAATTTAGTAATGATTTAAAGAATATCATTTGTATTATTTCTGGTAGTGGTAAGCAAGTATTTAAGTTATTAAATAATATCGCTATTGGTGATGATGCTAGATTTAAACTTGTTAAAGATGATCTTGTGATTATCGCTTCTCCTGTGGTTCCAGGAACTGAAAAAGAAGCAGCCAATATGGAAGATGACTTATATAAGGCTGATGTTAAGATTGTTAAG
This sequence comes from Oscillospiraceae bacterium, assembly GCA_963619285.1. GTDB lineage: Bacteria > Bacillota_I > Bacilli_A > Erysipelotrichales > Erysipelotrichaceae > Colivicinus. The sequence continues at coordinate 6,306 of CAVEWG010000059.1, forward strand.
TTTAGTAAGAATGATTTATTGTCTATGCATGCTTCTAAAGAAGATTTAAAGACAATGCTATATCTAATTAAGCCTAAGTATTATTTACCAGTTAAGGGACAATACTATGACTTAATTAATAATGCTGATATCGCTGTTGAAATGGGCTATACACCAGATAAGATTATTATCTTAGATAATGGTCAATTCGCTACTTTTGAAAATCAAAAGCTAGTATCTACAAGAGATTCTATTGATTTAAATGAAGTATTAATTGATGGATCAGATAAAGCTGATGTTTCGGGTATGGTACTTAAAGATAGAGAAACATTAAGTACTGATGGTGCTATTGTGTGTGGTATTGTCTTGGACTTTAAGACAAAGGAGTTAATTGGTGGACCAGATGTTCAAAGTAGAGGTGTTATCTATTTGAAAGATGCTGAAAACCTACTTAATGAAATCGGCAATATTTTATGTGATACAGTAGCGCTTGCGGTAAAAGAAAATAGGTACGATAATATGAAGGTAAGAGTTGAAGCTAAGGAAAAGATTCAAGCTTACGTTTTAAGAAATACTGGTAAGCGTCCAATGATTTTACCGGCTATTGTTGAAGTAAATGGAGGAAAATAATGGCTAGAAAAAAGAAAGAAGTCCAAGTAGAAGATCCCTTTAATTATGGGGGACTGATCTCTTTTTTATGCGTATTTATCCTGATTTTCTTTTCCATAAGTAAAACAGGACCTGTGGGATTATTTATCAATAATCTCTTTTCTTATTTATTTGGGCCATATTATTTAACGCTTTTAATAACGTTATTTGTATGTGCCTTTATTAAAGTATTCTTAAGCCATAAATATAAATTCAATGTTTGGTTTTATATTGGCATTACAATCTTAAATATTGCGGTAATGTTACTTGGAACAGTGCTTTTCTATGGCAAACAAGAAAGCTTTCCATTTAGTATCGTGCTTACAGCTTTATCTTATATAAAACAATTAACGCTTGAAAATGTGGTATTTGGTGGTGGACTTATAGGCACTTTATTAATGTTCCTACTTATGTTGGCCTTTGACTATACTGGTACTATTGTTGTACTAGTTTTATTATTTGTGATCGCAACTATCTTAATAGTTCCTCTTGGTGTTTTTAAGGTAGCACTTAGAAGTGTTAAGGATTCAGGCACTAAAGTTAAAGAAAAGATGAATGCTTATTCTGAAGCTCGTCAGCAAGCGAAAGAGGAATACTATCGTCAAAAACAAGAACAACAACAACGCGAAGACTTCAATAGAATGAGAAGAGAAGCCGAAGAAGCAAGACTTAGAAATGATATTCATAATATCTTTAATGATGAATCATTTACTTATAATCAACTACAAATTCCTATTGAAGAAAAGGAAACAATTGAAGTTGTAAAAAATACTAGTGAGTTCTCTAAGAACTTCTTTATCGATGATAATAATAACCAAAAAGCTTCTAACCCTGAAATACTTCCGGTTAAAGAAGAAGGGGGTTCGAATCCTATAGAGGAAGAACCAAAAGCTAAGGTTGAAGAAGATACTAATATAAGTGATAAGCCTGTTAAAAGGGTTGCTAAGTATCATTTACCACCGGAGTCTATTCTTTCTAAAAATACTAATAATAAAGCTAGTAATATGAATAAGACTTCTGCTGAAATAAAAGGAAAGAAGTTAATTGAAATATTAGCTAATTTTGGTGTTGAGGCAAAGCTTACAAATACTTACATCGGTCCAAGTGTTACCAAGTTTGAAATCGTTCCTGATCAAAACGTCAAGGTTAATAAGATAAATGGCTTATCGGACAATATTAAAATGGGCTTAGCTGCTAAAGATGTGCGTATTGAAGCACCAATTCCGGGTAGAAGTGCTGTTGGTGTTGAAATTCCTAATGCCGAAATGACTATGGTTAGAATGTCAGAACTATTAAATGGTAAGCCATTTAAAGATACTAGTAAGAAACTTGTCTTTACTTTAGGTAAGGATTTACTTGGTGATCCAGTATATTGTGAACTTAATAAGATGCCACATTTACTTGTTGCGGGCGCAACCGGTTCTGGTAAATCGGTATGTATGAATACAATTATTACTTCTTTCTTATTTAGAAGTAATCCAAAAGATTTAAAGCTTGTTTTAGTTGATCCTAAGAAAGTTGAATTTACACCATATCATGACATACCGCATTTATTGTGGCCGGTTATTACTGATTCAACAATGGCTAGCATGATGCTTAAAAAAGCGGTAATCATCATGGAAGAAAGATATGATGCCTTTGCGGAGGTTGGTGTTAGAGATATCGCTACTTTCAATGAGTTTGTTAATAAACATAACGCTAATCTAAAAGAAGGCGAAAGTCCTATGCAAACTCTTCCTTATATTGTCATTATCATTGATGAATTGGCTGATTTAATGGTTGTGGCCAAAAAGGAAGTTGAATCTTCTATTCAAAGATTAACGCAATTGTCTAGAGCTTGCGGCATGCATCTAATTGTTGCGACTCAACGTCCAAGTACTGATGTTATTACGGGTTTAATTAAGTCTAATATTCCATCTCGTATTTCTTTTGCGGTGTCAAGTTCCATCGATTCTAGAACAATTCTAGATCAAACAGGTGCTGAAAAGTTACTGGGACATGGTGATATGTTGTATTTCCCGCAAGGTGAAAGTGGTCCAATAAGAGTACAAGGTTGTTATGTTACTGATGAGGAAATTAAAAAGATCACTGACTATTGTAAGAAACAAGGTGGTCCTGAATATGATGATACTTATTTTGAGATAAAGCGTAACTTGGAAGGAGATACTTCTTTTGAGTTTAAATCTGAATCTGGTAAGGATAAGGATGCCTTATATGATGAAGTTGTAGAATTTGTTGTTGATCAACAAAAGGCTTCTACTTCTTTACTTCAAAGAAGATTTGGCATTGGCTATAATCGTTCAGCTAGAATCATTGA
>CAVEWG010000060.1:0-9108 GCA_963619285.1 Oscillospiraceae bacterium
GACCACGCAATTAGTGAAGTAAGAACGTTTAAATCACAAATTAAGGGTTAAACAGGGAGACCTGTTTTTCTTTTTAATTTTTATTGCGAAATCTTTCACAAGGATATATAATTCAATTGTTAGAAAACTAACAAGGTAATTATGGAGGAAAATATATTATGACACGTTTTACATTACCTAGAGACATTTATCATGGAAAGGGTTCACTAGAATCTTTAAAGACTTTTGAAGGTAAGAAGGCTATGGTTTGTGTAGGTGGCGGATCTATGAAGAGATTTGGCTTCCTAGATAAGGCTGTTGGCTATTTAAAAGAAGCAGGCATGGAAGTAGAAGTATTTGATGGTATTGAATCAGATCCTTCTGTTGAAACAGTTATGCGTGGTGCTGATGCAATGTTAAAGTTTGAACCAGATTGGATCGTTGCGATTGGTGGTGGTTCACCAATTGATGCTGCTAAGGCTATGTGGATTAAATATGAATATCCTGATACTACTTTTGAAGATATGTGTAAGGTATTTGGTTTACCAAAACTTAGACAAAAAGCTCATTTCTGTGCTGTAAGTTCAACTTCTGGTACAGCAACTGAAGTTACTGCTTTCTCAATCATCACTGATTATCAAAAAGGTATTAAGTTCCCAATCGCTGACTTTGAGATTACACCAGATGTAGCTATCGTTGATCCTGAACTTGCTGAAACAATGCCTAAGAAATTAGTTGCTCATACAGGTATGGATGCTTTAACTCATGCGATTGAAGCTTATGTTTCTACAGCTAATTGTGATTACACTGATCCTCTTGCGATCCATGCAATCGAAATGATTCAAAAGGATTTAGTTCCTTCTTATAATGAAGACATGAAGGCAAGAGATGAAATGCACAATGCTCAATGTTTAGCTGGTATGGCATTCTCTAATGCATTACTAGGTATTGTTCACTCAATGGCTCATAAGACTGGTGCTGCATTTGCTGATTATGGTGCTCATATTATCCATGGTGCTGCTAACGCAATGTATCTTCCTAAGGTTATTGCTTATAACGCAAAGGATGAAACAGCTAAGAAGAGATATGGTGTTATCGCTGACTATATGCATTTAGGCGGCAATAATGATGATGAAAAGGTTAAACTTCTTATCGAATTTGTAAGAGGCATGAATGATAAGTTAAATATCCCTCATTGCATCAAAAACTATGGACCTGATTCTTATCCAACTGAACAAGGATTTGTTCCTGAAGATGTATTCTTAGAGAGACTTCCTGAAATCGCTAAACTTGCAATTGGTGATGCTTGTACTGGTTCTAACCCAAGAATCCCTACTCAAGAAGAAATGGAAAAGCTATTAAAGGCTTGCTACTACGACACAGAAGTAGATTTCTAATAGTTTCATTAAATATTGATTTATCTAAGGAGTGGTCATTTAATTTGGCCACTTTTTTATTGGACAATATTCTAAATTACTAGAGTGCTATAATTTTTTATGGATTGAAATGGAGACCACCTATGAAGAAAATATTACAATCATTCATCTTGATTTTCTTATTAACAACAATATTGCCTACAGGTATATATGGCGAAGAATTAAATGAGAAAAATTCAGTTGCGTATTCAGAAAAGGAAGGCAAAAGAACATACTATCGTACAATAGTTGATGCGGTTAATGCGGGTATGTCTACTGGCTTACTTATCACGATGAGCAATGATTGGACTCTTACCTCACCTATGAATGTGGTTGAAGGAAGAACTTTAAAGATTGAAATGAATGGCCACTCTATTAGAAGGCTTGATTTTACTTCTAGAAATTATTCGAGTGTTGGACATGTTATTGTCATGCACGCAAATTCGAAATTGTATTTATATGGCAACAATGTTCCTAATTGTACTTTCCATATAAGCGCTACCTCGTTTCGTACAGAAAGGGAAATTACCAGCGGTGGTTTAGTATATGGTGGTGTCGCTAACGATGGTGGCGGCATCTATATGAAAAAGAAAAGTGAACTTCACTTGGAAAATACGGCAATAGGGGTTAACTATGCAAAAAATGGTGGTGGTATCTATGTTGATGGCCAAGATTGTCAAATTTATTTAGATAAGGGTGCTAAGATTACGCAAAATGATGGTGAAGGTGGTGGCATTTATTCAAATGCGGATGGTACACACATTCATCTAAATGGTAGTTCTTCAATTGATAATAATAATATTGACGGCATTGGCGATAGTGGTGGTGGCATCTATTTTAATTATTCGTGGTTTTCTGTTGAATCAGAAGATAAAACCGGAGCTATTAGAAACAATAATTCTACTCAGAATGGTGGTGGCATCTATGTTTGTTCAAAGTTTTGGGGTTCAAATAATGGAACAATCAAGAATTTAATAATCGAGAATAATAAAGTTGATAAAAATGGTGGTGGCGTTTACATTGATCAAAATAATATAACTATAGAAAACTGCATTATAAGGGATAATGAATCTTATTATAATGGTGGTGGTGTTTATAGTAATGGAAAAACAACGATAAAAAGCTCAACAATTACAGGTAATAAGTGTAATCAAGGTCCTATCGTAAATAATAATGATGAAGGTGGTGGCGTTTATGCTGCCAGCGGATATGATATAAAGATTACAGGTTCTACCGTCATAAGAAACAATTATCGTATGAATCCTAATAAAATTCAATGGTGGAATCCAGAGATGGGTGGCGTACATCTTGGAAATTATAAGTCTGGTTATTATGGCTATTCCGATGATGATGTGTTCTTAGGTAGCTCTTCTGTATATATTCTAGCTAATGGATTAGATGCCAAGACTTCTTTAATTGGTATTAGAACTGGTGATTTAAGCGATAGAGTGGTTGTAAAGAATTTTGATGGTTTCTCATGGGGCCATACTTTCTTCTTTAATTTAGCCAATAATTTCCACTTTGGCACAGCTAATAATGATACAGAGTTGTGGCAAAGAAAAGGTGTTGATAAATATACAGTTAGAATAAATGGTAAGAGCGTTGGAACTTATAATTTTGAACAAGAAGTAACGATTAATGGCAATACTAAAACTGCTATCTTTAAGTCTTGGGAATGTTCTAATTTTGATTTAACTGATAAACAAAAAGAAAATCCTGTATTGAAATTTAAAATGCCAGGCTATGATGTTGATTTAACTGCTGTATATACTACAAGTTCAGCAGAAGATGTGGTGTTAACGGTTGAGGCTCCAGTGGTTGGCACTAATCTTTATGTAATTGGTTCTTTGTCTTGGACAACAAATGATGTAGGCCATAAGTATTCAACTTATTTAACTTGGCTAGAACTTCAAGCTGATGGAACTTATAAAGAAGTAAGTGGAGTGGCTAAGGCTAATACAACTTACGCTGTTAAGGCAACTATAGAAAAAGATGGTTCTAAGTTCTTGATGTTTGAAGATACTGATACAAGTAAGGTAAAAGTGGTTTATAAGAACGCTAAGAATGAAAGCGTAGATTACGCAAGTGCTAGCGTTGATACAAATGGTTCACTTAATATTCAAGGAAAGGGTGTGCAAACTCTAGAGGGTACATATAAATTGACTAAGGCTTTCCAAACAATAAAAGTTGAAGAAGGTACTTCTAAAGAGGATTTGTTAAAAATGTTCCCTAATTCCGTTAGTGCTTCAAATGATTTGAGTTCAACTACGTTTGTTGATTTTATAATTGATAAAAATTCTATAAATGTTGATTCAATAATTAGTGATGGTGTAGTAGTTAAACCTGCCAACAATATATTTACTCTAAAGGCTAAAGTGGTGAGTCAAGATGGCATTAAACTAGCTTCAGATACCGTAACTTTCTATATCAATGTAATAGATAAAGCTGTGGATATCAATGAAATACCAGATACCACTATATATGTAAATGTAGGTGATGATGTTAATTCTTTAATAGCTAAGCTAAAAGATGTTTCAAAAGTAACGGTTACTGGTAGTAATGGAAATAAATATATTTTAAATTCACGTTTTATCGCAAATACTAAATTGACTAAGATTTTCACTGATAGCGGATTGGTAAATAATTATAAAGTAGTAGCTCAAGATGCGGATTATGTGTTTGAAAGAGAAATGTATGCTTCTTTTAGTGATAATCTAAATCTAAATGTAAATAAGGCTAGATTCATAATAAAGGTAAGCAGTACTCAAAGTGATACAAGTAATGATATTAACATTGAAGATGAATCGTTATTAACTTCTGATGAGATGGATAATCAATCAATTGATGAAGTAGTTAATTATGATAATCAAATTGCACTTACTTCTATGGAAGATGCACCTGCTGTAGTTGATGAAACAAGTAATAATGTTCATACATATGATGGTGGCTATGGATTACCTTCCGTAAATGTTAGTAAGGAAGAAGGGACTTATAATTCAACTAATTTAACTTCTGATGAAGATGATAAATTATCACTTAGTGTTGAATTGTCACCTAGTGAAAGCATTGATAGCTTAAAGATCTATTACAATCTATATTCAACTGATGGAAGAATTGTTCAAACAAATGTTGAATACAAAGGCTCAATTACTTTGTCAGCTGAAAAAGGCGAGTATATTGGCTATGTACTAGAAACTTGGACTGATTTAGAGGGTGAAAAGGGCGATATACAAACTTTAAATTATGTAATAGACAATAGTACTCGTACTATTACAGTAATTACTAATTATGTAGAAGATGGTACACAAATAGAGGAACCTAAGGTATTAACTTATGCTTATGGAGAAGAAGACTTATTGGTAAATGTGCCTATAATCGAAAATCATGAAATCTTCTCTTGGGTATATGTTGCTGGTGGTGATAATGAAAGTGCTGGCCAAAATAATGAGAATGGTGAATATACTCTAACTATTGAAAAATTAACAAGTAATGCAACATTAACTATTAGTTATTATCCTGTGGTTACTAAGTTATCATTAAATTTTGATTCACTTGTAGTGGGAAATAATCTTCCTTCTGTTAGTTCTATTATTGCTACATTATCAAATGGTGAAACAAAGGATGTGACTGGTTTCTTTGATTTAGAGAATGTGGAATGGTATTCAAACGATATCACAACAGTTAAACAAGATTCAACATATGTAGCTAAATTGAAAATTAAAGATGACGATGTATTCACTAAATATTCTTTAAGTGATGATGGATTAGTTTTGAGCGATAATGATAAATACTCAACAATTATTTATAGCGATGATACAAATAGTTATGCTGTATTTATATTTGATACATACAAAGAAAGTGATAGCACTTTAAATATAGACTACTCTATAGATTCCCTAGAAGTATTGCCATATAGCGATGTAACATATGAAAATGCTTTAAGTGCTGGAAGCTTAGTTGATGCCTATAATATTCCAACTAAGTTATCAGCTATATTAATAGATAACAACACTAATGAAGTATTTACATACGATTTAGATGTTGTATGGGATGACAACTTTACAATGGGGTTCGAACCTAATAATGCAAATAGTCAACAATTAATAATAAAAGGTAAATTAGCTTTACCAAATTACATTCATAATCCAAATGGCTTAGATGAAACTATAACATTAACTATTAATGTATTAGGTAAAGATTCTTATAAAAATAAAGTATTAACCTGCGAAGAATCTATGGGTTCTTTAAACTGGACATGGTCAGAAAGTAAGAAGGCTTGTGTATATAGAGTATCTAATACAAGTGTAGAGTAATTAATTAGACGATTTACTTAAATGTAGATCGTCTTTTTAGTTGGCTATATTGTTTGAAGAAAATCATGAAATGTTATAATTTTATAGATTATATATGGGAGGCCACCTATGAAGAGATTACTACAATGTTTAATACTATCTTTATTGTTTATAACAGTAATGCCAAGTAATGTATTAGCTGAAGAAAATGCTTATGCATATACAGAAAGTAACGGCAATAAAACTTACTATAACAGTATCAATGATGCGATGAATGCATCAAGACGTGGTCTTACTATTATTATGAATAAAGATTGGGAGATTTCTTCACCTATCAATATAGTAGAGGGTACTACTAGTAAGATTGAGATGAATGGTTATCGAATCAAGAGAACTGGAACAAGTGATACCACTCATACTGGTGAAGTATTTACTTTGCACCCTAATTCTTCTCTTTATTTATCCGGTAATCTTAAAAAAGAGACTTCTTTTACTTTTAAACATGGTACCTACTCTTTAGATCCAGTATATACAATTACTTCAGGTGGTTTAGTTACTGGTGGTGATACTTATAATGGCGGCGCTATCTACATGAAGAAGAAGTCTAAACTTTATTTAGATAATGTAGCATTAAGTGGTAATACCGCTAGAAATGATGGTGGTGCAATTTTTGTCAATAATGAGGATTGCGAAATCTATATGAGCAATAATGCTCAAATCTCTTACAACAAAGCAGGAGATGGCGGAGGTATTTATTCAGATGCAGATGGCACACACATCCATATGTCTAATGGTGCTCAAATTTATAAGAATCATTCTTCTTCTGATGGCGGAGGCATTTACTTTAACTATTCTTGGTTTACTCTTGATAATGAAGGTGGAACGACCTCTATTCATGACAATTCAAGCCATGACTCAGGTGGCGCAATATTTGTTGAAACTAAAAGTAAGGGTTCAAATAATGGCCGTATTTCTGGACTTGATATCTACAACAATACTTCAATTGGTTCAGGTGGCGCTTTATATTTAAGACAAAAGAATATCACAATTAAAAACTGTACTATTAGAGATAATATCGCTGCTAAATATGGTGGCGGCATTTATAACGCTAATGATAATAGAATTGAGAATACGACAATTACTGGTAATAAGAGCAATTATCAAGAAACATATGGAACTAATTATGAGGGTGCAGGTATTTATTCTGCAAGAAGTAATGACATTACTTTATCTGGTAAGGTTATTATCAAAAATAACTTGCGAATGAATGAACTTGAAAAGTGGTCTTCTGACAAATACTTTATTGGCCATAACGGTTGGCGAGATGATGATATATTCTTGTATACTTCTAATACTTGGGGACTGTATGCTTATGTTATTGCTGATAATGTTGATTCATCTTCTTTGATAGGGCTATATACTGATCTAGAAAATAAAGATCGTTTGTTAGTTAAAAACTTGAGTAGTTTCTCTTATGGCCATACTTTCTTTTTGGATGACGCAACTAGTTTACATGTTGAATATACAGCTAGCGATAATACTTTGTGGCAAAGAAAGGGCACTACACAATATTCTTTAATTATTAATGGTGAAGAAAAAGAAAAGATTAACTTTAGGGGAACATCGCTTACTTATGATGCGACTAAGTCTAACGTATTATTTGACTATTGGGAAGCTGAGGGCATTGATTTAACTGATGAACAAAGAACCAATAAACAAATTCATATTGATAGCATGCCTGCTAGAGATGTCATCTTAAAGGCTCATTATTCAACTACTAAGGAAACAGACAATGTTACTTTAACAGTTAATGCACCAGTTGTTGGGGCGCCTTTACCAACAACAGGTACCTTTAGTTGGATTGATAATACTAGTGGTAAAGATGTTGTAAGACAAATGGAAATTCCTGTTACTTGGAAAGTCCAAACTTCTGAAGTTAGTGGCATAGCTAAAGACAAGGACTATAAAGTCTACGCTATGATAAAAAGTGATACAAGCCAAAACTTATTGTTTGGTGGAAATTTAAAAAAAATTAAAGTTGTATATCAAACAGGTACTTCTAAAGAAACTACAAGTGGTAGTCCATCATTTACCGAGCAAGGAAATAGAACGCTTTGGATTACAGGCAATGAAATAAGGGCCCTATCAACAAAGTATAGCGTTAAAAACTATAGCCAAAAACTAGATGTAGGCGTAGGTGAATCGCTTGCTGTATTTTTAGATGAACTTCCAAAAACCGTTACAGTAAGTGCTGCAAATGGTGTTGAAACAACTTTAGAGTTAGAGGCACCAACAGAAGACCAATATTCAAAGTTTATAAAAGACGGTGTTGTTACTAAGGGAAGTGCTACTTCTTATACAATTAAGCTAAAGATTAAAAATCCAAATAATCTAAAAATCAATAAAAAAGAAATTTCTGTAAAAGTTTCTTTTGTTGAACAAAAGTCTAAGGTAATTTCTATACCAAAAGTCGATTTAAATTTCGCTGATGGTGGCAGTTGCGTCAGCATGATGCAAATGATTGAAAACAAAATCATTGATGCGGTTGCAGTTGATAAAGATGGCAAACAGTTTAATTGTAAATTAAAGATTAAAGGCAATATTAACTATATCAACTTTGAGTATCCACTAAGAGTTAGGGGTATTGTAAGCTCAAGCCTTAAAGTTGATTTCACAGTTAGAAGACTGGCTGATGATCAAGATAATACTTATGTATATTATGCAGATGTTGAAGTACAAGACAACGATAAATCTAGTTTAAGACTAGGAGAAAATACTAAAGTTAAAGTAGTATTCAACATCGTAAAAAAGGCTGATGGAAGTTCAAGTCCTAAGCTAAAGGTTGTTCACTTAAATGAAACTCAAGATTATTCTTTTGAAGATAAAGCTGTTGTAGACTTTGAAGATGAAGTAAGTAATGAAACTGTTCAAGATACAACAAATGAAATTGTTACAGAAGAAATGGTAAATGACTTTGATGATGAATTTGCTTTAGATGAAGAAAGTGAACAAACACAAGAAGAAAACTCTGAAGAAGTTCAAGAAACCACAGAAGATAGTCAAGAAGTAGTAGACAATACAAATATCTTGGAAAATGATATCGAAGCATATAACCAAGATGAAGTTTACAACGTGGCTGAAGATATATTATCATTTGAAATTGAAAACTATGATGATTTAGTTAATGATTATACAAATGTTTACTATTCGATTGATAATGGCGAACAATATGCTTGTACAGGCAAATACATCACGCTAAGTAAGATAGACTATAACACTCATACTTTAAAGGTATGGGCTAGTAGTGGCGAATCTACATCTGAAATATTTACTTATTCTTATTACTTCAGTAAAGATAACATTGCTGATCCAAGTACCAATTTAGATAGCGGCACTTATACGGTTAATGACGAAAATACTGC
>CAVEWG010000061.1:0-9022 GCA_963619285.1 Oscillospiraceae bacterium
ATATATTATACCCGCTACTTACAGCACTATGCTAAAGCATAGGCTTTATCTAGCGGATTTTTTATATAATTAAGATGAAATATTGGATAACTTTGGTTGCAATGAATATATTTTTATTTATTACTTGCTAAATGTTTTTGACTTGCTTGACAAACAATGGAATTATCTTTAAATTACCTGATATCAATAATGAACCTATATTTTTAATGACGCTTAAAATTGCAAATTAGAATGAATATATTAAAGGGACAAATTTTGGGTTATGCGAAGAGTTTAATATAAGTGTTATAAATTTATATGATTGCATTTTAATTGAAAGCGGTTTATCTTTAGAAAAGCTTATCAAGCGTTTTTAAGAAGTACCAGTAGTTAATGATATACTGAATAAAAATAACGTATATACCGTAAAAAATTTACAGTATAATGTAAGTAGAGAAAAGGTGAATGCTATGCTAAAGAGATTTTCGGTTACAAATTTTAAGAATTTTAAGACAAACACAGTTTTGGAATTAGATAAACCAGCTAATTATGAATTTAATAATGAAGTCATCAACAATGGTATTGTTTCTAAAGGTATCATCTATGGCATAAATGGAAGTGGTAAATCTAATCTTGCTCTTGCGATTTTTGATATTGTTTTACATCTTACCGATAAAGAAAAAACATTAGATAAGTATCAATTGTATCTAAGTCTTGACTCTAAGAAGACAGAAGCCGATTTTGAATATGTTTTTGAGTTTAATGGCATAGAAGTTGTTTATCAATACAGTAAAATCAATCCGTCAACTTTGATTTATGAGAAATTATTTATTTCTGGGCAAGAAGTCCTAAATTATGATTTTTCAAGAAAAACTGGCTACACTAGCCTAAAGGGTACTGAGACTTTACAACTAACTTCATCTTTATCTACAGACACTGATAGGATATCGCGTGTTAAATATATTAAGAGTAACGCTATTCTTAACGATACTTTAGAAAATAAAGCTTTTGTGTCCTTTGTAAACTTTGTTGATAATATGCTTATGTTCTTTTCGCTTGATCAAAACCGTTATCAGGGTTTATGTGTGGGAAGTGATAGCTATACACAAGGTATCGTCAAAGAAGGCAAGGAAAAAGAATTTGAAAAGTTTCTTAAAAAACAAGGTGTTGATTATGAACTTGTTGGTGTTGAAACAAATGGTGTGAAAGAACTATATTGCAAATTTAAAAACGCATCAGTACCGTTTCATTCAATAGCTTCAACAGGAACAAGGTCATTGGCTTTATTCTATTATTGGTATATAAAGATGTCATCAGCATCATTTGTTTATATAGATGAGTATGATGCTTTTTATCATTTTGAATTATCACAAAACTTGGTAGAACTTGTTAAGCAACTACCAGATACACAAGTGTTTATGTCTACACATAACACCGATTTAATTTCCAATGATATTTTAAGACCTGATGCTTATTTCTTGATTAAAGACAATAAAATTAATTCTTTTGATAAATTATCAGAAAAAGAACTAAGACGTGCACATAATATTCAAAAAATGTATAAGGCGGGTTCTTTTGAAGGCTGAACCGATTAAGCTATTTATTGTTGAAGGTGAAAGTAGAGACTATCGTTTTGTAAATGAAATGACTCGTTGCTTTTTAAAAGGACGTTATAAGACAAAAGTAATTAATCTTCCGGCTGCCCAAAATATTTATATGTTATACCAAAAGTTGGCAGAAGATGATTTTGAGACAGATGTGGTAGAAGTTTTAAGAGACACTGTCAAAGATGCTAGTAAGAAATTAGAAGGTACCAGTCGGCAAGATATTGATGAAGTTTATTTGTTCTTTGATTATGATATTCATCAGAATAATTTAAAGACAAATATCAAATCATCAACGATTATCGTTGATATGCTTAAGACTTTTGATAATGAAACGGAAAATGGGCGATTATATATTAGCTATCCCATGGTAGAGGCACTTTATGATTATCGTAGCAAAGAGTGTTTAGCATTTTCGAATTGTTTTATAGATATAAATAAAGTAAAAGATTATAAGAATATATCATCTAATGGCAATCCAAATGCTAGCACAAGATTTGAAATCGAGGAATGGAAAGATGTTATTAACATTTTTTATCTTAAGATAAAATGCCTTTTTAATTTAGACTTTTTAGATTACGAAACATATAGAGAAATCGTTTCTCCTGAAAACATTTATAAGATAGAAGAAAATATTGTAGAATCAAACAATCAAGTTTTTATATTAAGTGCATTTCCAGAATTTTTATTAGATTATTTCAAAGCTAACTTCTTTAATAGCATGACACCAATTAAGAAACAGCGTTTAAAAAGTTGTCCAAAGGAATGCTAATAACATTAGAATTATTTATTTTGCAGGTTTTTGGCAAAAAAATAGTGAAATTTTGCATGTTCTTCTTTAAAAAGTAAATTGAATAGGTACTTTGGTATAATTAGACAAAGTGATTTTAAAATAAATTAATAATGTGAATTATTTTTGCAAACAATAAAATCGAAGGAGGCTAGAATGAGTAACGAAATAATTAAAGCGCCAAGAGTGAAACATTGGATATATGCACTAAGAGAAGGAAAACTTGTCTTTGATAAAAAGACTAGAAAAGTTATCGATAAAGTATACGAATTATTAGAGGCTGTTGAACCTTGTGGAAATGACAATAGAAGAGAACTTTGGCTTAAGGCAAAACGTGGAACTATAGAAGATTATGGTGACTATAAGAGTTTAAAACATGAAGGCTATGTAAGGAATCGCAAAGAATTTGAACAAATGTGGCAAGATGCATTTCCAGATGAAATATATTGGGTTCATCTTGTAACCATACAAAGAGATGATTATAGGGCGATGTTTCTTGGAAGAGAACTTATTTATCAATCTCAAATTTATGAAAAGCATGATTTATATGAATATGATGTTAAAGAATTATTTGTTTGGATGCAAGATGCCATAAAGAATTGCGTTGCCCAAATGCGTGAAGGAACCTATAACGACGATGTAAGTGATAATCTAAGTGTTAGACAAAGAAAGGGAACAATATCAAGAAAAGATTATTGGAATTTGTTTCCTGAGGAAAAAGAGGCTTATCTTTCAAATATTACAGATGCCGAAATTAAGAAATTTGTATCTTATATATCAAAACAGGTTGATAAGCAACCTGTAGGAAAATATCTTGATGATATGACTGCGAATAAATTCTATGAGTTTTGTTCTATGGGCTATAAGGCTAATAAATACGAAAATCTTGATGGTTTATCGGCCAAGGAACAGTACTATAAAATGGCGGATGGTAGAGATGATGGACTTTCTAAAATAGATGGTGATTCGCCGTCAGCTTTCTTTGATTGGCTAAATAAATCATACAATCGTATAGGTCATCCATGGGAAGTATGTAGAGGTGGCAATTCAACACATGTGGCATTATTAGTGCGTCATGATGAAAATGGATACTATCTTGAGCTTGCTGGAAAGTCATGGTCAAGATCTATTGAGACAATTAAGTTCTATAACGCTTTAAGAGATAGCGGAATAGCTGTTTATTTGTATGACGCAAAAGGTATTAGAGAAAGATTGCTTGGCCAAGATGTTATTGGCATTGTACCAGAGCGTGTTATTCCGGTATATTGTGAATCGTTGTTTCCAAATATGGAAATATTAGATTTCATGAACCTTCCTTATGAGGACGAGTATAAGATGATGCTAGACAAGATTGTATGGCTTCCTGAGAAAAAACAGTATTTGAAAAAAATAAGTTAAACATAGAAAACAGCTAACCTTAGATGATTAGCTGTTTTCTATGTGATTCAGTATTTTACTTATTATTTATTAGGCCAAATCTTACAATTTGGATCTAGTAACCATTCATGTTCTTTAACGTTTTCAGCACCAGTCCAAGGATTGTTGTCGAAGTGTCTAATTACCCAGAAATAGTTCATGGCATAGCCTGGTGCAGTAACTTGTGGGTGAGCTAATTTTTCAGTTACACAAATATAGCTTCTGTCTTTGATTTCATAGACATTGTGTCCATAGAAGCTTGCACCAAAGCCTTCTGGTCTATTGAAACGATAATAATATAGTTCTGGTTGATCGTGTAAATGTGGAATAAATGTAGACCATTTGCCAGGGTAGTTTACGGTTTCACCAAATGCCAAGTTAGAATTTGGATTGATCTTATAGTCTACCATTGTACGTACATTTCTTGTTGCACAATCGTTCCATTGGCCAGCACCTCTATCTACAACAATTACGTTATCTTTTGTGAATAAAGTTGTTGGATATGTCTTATCGTTTTCTGTTTGGATAAGAAGATACTCACTTGTCTGGTTTACTTTTACTTCTACTTTTACTTTAGCAGGGAATAAAAGACCTACTGGAGCGTCGTCAAAGACATTTTCTCTTTTTATTGTTTCGCTTTTTCCTTCATAGTTTAGTGTAAGGTTTCCTTCTTGTAAAAGAATTAGCGTTTCTTTTTGTTCATCTAAGTATTCTTTAACACTTCCTTTTTTAGGCCTTACAAGATATGAATATAGCATCATATCAGGATAATGATTACTACGATTAGTTAATTCTACGACTTCATCATTACTAGTAATATAGTTCATCATATATACTTTTCCTTCTTTCTGTTATTATTATATAAAAAAATTCACAAATATTTTGACAATATACAAAAATTTGTATTACAATATGTTTGTAGATGTAAGGGATTACATTTTTGCATATTAAGAGGTAGATTATGAACTTAAAAGAAATACTAAATGAAAACATCATTGACTTATCAGTAGAGGGTTCTACTAAGGACGAGGTCTTACATAATATGGCAAAACTTCTTCTAAAAAATGAATATATTGATAATGAAGATGAGTTTGTTAAGGGCATATATGAAAGAGAAGCTGAAGGCCCTACTGGTATGGGACAGGGAATTTCTATTCCTCATGGTAAGTCTTTAGCTGTTAAGAAAATCGGTATTTGTATTGGCAAGAGCAAAAACCCAATTAAGTGGGAGTCAGCAATGTATGAATCAGGATATCAAGAGACAAGATTAATTTTCTTGTTCTGTGTATCTGTTGATAATAGTTTCGCTGAAAACCATATGTTACTTCTAAGTGAACTTGCTGGTAAGCTTGGCAATGAAACTCGTGTTAATAAATTAGTTAACGCAAAGTCAAAACAAGAAATTATTGATTTAATTCTTTGTGATGACAGTGCTCTTGATTCTTCTAGCACTACAAGTGAAGAAGAAATCGTTGATTTAGATATAGACTTCTAATTCGTAATTAGGGTTTATATATAGCTATTAAACAGAAAGGAGATCTATTTATGAAAATTGTTGGTGTTACTGCTTGTACTGCTGGAATTGCCCACACTTACATTGTTGCTGAAAAAATTGAAAATGCAGCAAAGGAAGCTGGTCATGAAGTAAAGATTGAAACACAAGGCACTATTGGTATTCAAAACCAATTAACTGCAGATGAAATCGCTGCTGCTGATGTTGTAATTTTTGCGCATGATATCGCAATTAGAGACAAGGAAAGATTTGATGGCAAGCGTATTGTTGACATTCCAATTAGTGTTGCTATGAAGAGTCCTAAATCTCTTATCGCAACAATCGAAAAAAAATTAGCAAAATAAAAGGGGAGAATTTATTATTATGAAATTTGCTGACGTTAAAAAGCACATAATGACTGGTATCTCATTCTTGATTCCAATGGTTGTTATGGCTGGTATTATGGGTGCTATTCAAAAAGCATTCTCATGGTCAGGTGTAGCATTATCTGATCCAATCATTAGTGGTTTAGCTTATTCTGGTTATTCAATCACTAAGATTTCTGACTTTATGCACATGTTAGGTGAAATGAACTCTATGGGTTTCAACTGGGCATATGCATTCTTATGTGCAGGTATTGCATATTCTATTTCTGATAGACCTGGTATTGTTCCTGGTTTCGCTATTGGTTATTTCGCTGGTGGACCTACTAAGACTGGTTTCGTTGGTGCTATGATCATGGGCTTTGTAGTAGGTTATCTAGTACAATGGATGAAATCTTGGAAGATGCCTAAGGCTTTAGCTGGTTTAATGCCAGTATTAATCATTCCAGTACTTGCTACTGCAATCGCTACATTCTTATTCTTTGGTATCTTAATGAAACCAATTTCAACTGTAATGCTTGCAATCCAAGATTGGATCGTTGGCCTTGGTGGTGGTTCTCTATTTGTTTGTGGTGCTGTTATCGGTGCTTGTATGGGCTTCGATATGGGTGGTCCTATCAACAAAACTGCTTCTATGGCTGCTAATGCTTTATATGCTGACTTACCAGATGGTATCGGTGGTTGTGCTGAAACTGCAAAGATTATCGGTGGTATGACTCCTGCTGTTGGTGTTGGTCTTGCTGCTATTATTGCTCCTAAGAAATTCACTGCTGCTCAAAAGAATACTGCTTATACTGCTATCCCAATGGGTCTATGTTTCATTACTGAAGGTGTATTACCTTTCGCTGCTGATGATCCACTAAGATTCATTCCTTGTTCAATGGTTGGTTCAGCTGTTGCTTCAGGTTTAGCTATGGCTTGGGGTATTAATACTCCTGCTGCTCATGGAGGAATCCTGGTTGCTCCACTTTCTAACAATATTGGTTTGTGGATTGTTGCTCTTGTAATTGGTTCTGTAATTACTGGTGTAACTTACGCAATCTTCAAGAAGATGCCAGAACAAGAAGAAGTTGAAGAAGAAATTAAAGATCTAGATATTGATCTATAGTCCTAAATAGAAGGAAGGTTTAATTAGCTATGTATGTAAATATGAAGTATATTCTTGATGCTGCAAATAGAGATGGCTATGCTGTTATGGCTGTCAACAGTGTCAATATGGAAATGGCTAGAGCTGTTATTGAAGCAGCTGAAGAAGAACATTCACCAATTATCGTTCAATTTGGTGTTGGTCAAATGAAGAAATTAGCTCATCCAGATCAAATGGTGCCAATGATTATCGCGATGGCAGAAAAGGCAACAGTTCCTGTTTGTCTTAACCTAGATCATGGACCAAGCTTTGAAGCTGAAGTTGATGCGATTCAAAGAGGTTTCTCAAATGTTATGATTGATGCTTCTAGTTTGCCTTATGAAGAAAACGTAAGACGTACAAGACAAGTAGTTGATCTTGCACATGGTAAGGGAATTTCTGTTGAAGCAGAACTTGGACATGTTGGCCAAGCTGCTGATGGTGATGGCAAGACTAGTGACATGTATACAAATGTTGAACAGGCTGTTCAATTTGTAAAAGATACTGGTGTTGACGCACTTGCAGTCGCAATTGGTACTGCTCATGGTAAATATCCTGCAGGATATGTTCCAGTACTTGATTTCAATCGTCTAGCAGAACTTAAGGCTGCTTTAAAGATGCCTCTTGTATTACATGGTGGTTCAGGATCAGGTGAAGAAAATATCCGTAAGGCCGTTGCTGGTGGTATCAACAAGATTAATGTTTGTACAGATGCTTTCCATGCTGCTGAAGTTGCTATGAAAGCTGCTTGGGAAGAAAATCCTAGCCTAAACTATATGGAAATTTGTGCTGTAGCTGAGGCTGCTGTTAAGAAATTCGTTAAAGATTATATTCGTGTAATTGGTTCTAATAACCGTTATACATTCGAAGTTGCTGACAACGGTAGCAAGGAATAACTTTAATCATTAGGGGGCTTTTGCCCCCTTTATTTAATTTTATGGAAATATTTAAAAAAGAAAATCGAATATATTTAAAAATAATTATTACATTATGTATGTTGTCTTGTGGTGGCGTTGGTATTACATCTAATACAGTAGGTGTTTTCTATAACTATGTTGCCTTTGACTTAAACATACTTAGAGGTACATATATTATTCATAATACTATCGCAACTTTTGCCCTAGCTTTTTTTGCCCTATTTGTACCAAGGGTAGTAAATAAAGATAACTTTAGAAAAATAATTATTATCGCTTGTATTATTTCTTCTTTGAGTTGCTATCTTATGAGTTTTCAATCAAGTATTTGGATGTTTTATATACTTGGCTTTATAAGAGGATTAGGCAATGCCTTTTTTGCCTTTGTAGCCTTATCACTAATAATTAACAAGTGGTTTAATAAAAACTATGGCCTAATAACATCTATTGTCTATAGTTGCGCAGGTGTTGCGGGTGCTATATTATCACCATTATTTTTAAATATAATCGAAAAATATGGCTGGCGTATAGGATATAAGACTATGGGCATTTGTATGTTTATATTCTTGCTTCCTTTTATCTTTACTAAATATACTCTAACTCCAAAAGAAATGGGGCTAAAACCCTATGGCGGTGACTTTATCTTAAGTGGTAGAGAAATACAAACAAGTAAGATTGATCATACTTTATTTGTCTATATCGCCATATTTGCTGCTTGTATTCATTTAGCTGCCGGCAATATTCAACACTTAAGTGCTCTAGCTAGTTCAAGGGGCTATAGTTTAGCAATTATGTCTTTGTTTGTATCTCTTCCAATGATTGGCAATGTTACTTTTAAGTTTATTGAAGGGGAAATATCGGATAAGAAAAATGCCATATTTGCCAATATGGTAATGTTGATAATAACGATAATTGGTATAGTTCTATTATTAAACTACAATGCAAGTTTAAATCTAGTTGGCACATTATTGTTTGGTGCGGTGTTTGCTGAAACAGCGGTTGGACTAACCCTTATCACAAGAGAAGTATTTGGCCTAGACAATTTTAATAAGACTTATCCAATTTATTCACTACTAGGCAATGGTTTCTATGCTATTGCGGGTACTTTATATGGTTATTTATATGATTTTACATTGTCATATGATTTAGGACTTATTATTGGTTTAATACTTACTGTCATTTGTGTCTTAATGATTTATTTAAGTAAGATTAGGCTTAAACAAAAATCATAAACAAATAAAAAAAATGTGCGCATGCACATTTTTTGGGTATTTAACTAAGAGTGTGGATACCCCTATAAACAAACGTGGTTAGGCTA
>CAVEWG010000062.1:0-8983 GCA_963619285.1 Oscillospiraceae bacterium
TAACTTATCTAAGTCAAAGAGAACTCCCAAGCTCATAAAGCTTTTTAAGTGAGGCATTTACGCCTTGTTTCATTTCATATAGTTCCATTATTTTTCTTTTCTTTCAATTTTCACATTATTACAGAAAACAACAACTTGATCAGAAATAGAATTCATCATTGTCTCAAAAAGTTCATACCCTTCCTCAACATAAGCTTGTAAAGGATTGTTTTGCGCATAACTTCTAAGCCCTATACCATCTCTAAGCTTTGACATAACATCAATATGATTTACCCATGCTCTATCCATAGTACGAAGTACCATTGTCTTTTCAAGAGGCATGATTTGATCCTTAAACTCTTCAATCTTCTTATTGTAGGCACCAAAACATATTTCAACTAATCTATTGACACATTCTTCTTCATCTAGATTGTTGATATCGTCAACCTTAACTTCACTACCAATTACCTTTAAAGAATCAACAACGCCATTATAATCAATAACTTGTTTCTTACCCTCACGGTCAATATGTTCATCAACAATGCGCTTCATTACACGCTTATACATATCCTCGATTACTGAATGAATATCATCATGTTCAAGAATATAATTTCTTTGTTGATACATCGTCTCTCTTTGTAGACGCATAACATCATCATAATCTAGTAGTGCCTTACGTGCATCAAAGTTAATACCCTCAACACGCTTTTGAGCACTTGATATAGCCTTAGAAACAGTCTTATTCTCAATTGGAACATCGCCCATTTGTGAGAATAAACCCTGCATTCTATCACTACCGAATCTAACCATTAAATCATCTTGTAAAGAAACATAGAATTGAGAGAAACCTGGATCACCTTGTCTACCAGATCTACCTCTTAATTGGTTATCAATACGTCTAGACTCATGTCTTTCACTACCTAGAACTGCTAAACCACCAAGTTCTTTAACGCCTTCGCCAAGCTTGATATCAGTACCACGGCCCGCCATATTAGTCGCAATAGTAACTGCACCCTTTTGACCAGCATTCTTAATAATCTCAGCTTCTCTTTGATGATTCTTTGCGTTTAAAACTTCATGTCTAATTCTTCTTTCTTTCAACATCTTAGAAAGAAGTTCGCTTGTCTCAACCGAAATAGTACCAACAAGTACTGGTTGGCCCTTTTCATGAAGCTCTTTTACCTTATTAACTAAAGCCTCATACTTAGCCTTCTTAGTACCAAATATTAAATCAGACTCATCAATTCTCGCAACAGGTCTATTTGTAGGAATCTCTACAACACGCATATTATAAATAGACAAGAACTCTTCTTCCTCAGTCTTAGCAGTACCAGTCATACCAGCTAACTTGTTATATAAACGGAAGAAGTTTTGATAAGTAATTGTGGCCATCGTAATCGTTTCATTTTTGATTGGCACATTTTCCTTAGCTTGAATAGCTTGATGTAAACCATCGCTCCACTCTCTACCAGGCATCTTACGACCAGTATTTTGGTCAACGATAATAATTTGATTATCTTCAACTACATAATCAACATCAATATGCATAATATAGTTAGCCTTTAAAGCTTGAGCTATATAATGCACAAGAGCAGTATTTTCAGGATCATAGATATTATTTACCTTAAAAGCCTTTTCAGCCTTTCTAATACCCTCTTCTGTTAATTGAATATTCTTACCCTTAACATCAATTTCATAATCTTCTTCTTCATGTAGTTTCTTAACAAACCTATCAGCATTCACATAAAGATTTGCGGTTTGTCTAGTACTACCTGAAATAATTAATGGAGTTCTTGATTCATCAATCAAAATAGAGTCAACTTCATCAACTAAGGCAAAGTTTAAATCCCTAAGAACTCTATCCTCAATACGAGTTACCATGTTATCTCTTAGATAATCAAAACCAACTTCTGAACAAGTGCTATAAGTAACATCACACAGATAAGCTTTTCTTTTTTCAGCAGCAGTCATTGACCTTAAATTAACACCAACGGTTAAACCTAAGAATCTATGAATTTGACCCATCCACTCAGCATCACGCTGTGCTAGATATTCATTTACCGTAATAACATGAACACCCTTACCCTCAAGCGCATTTAGATAAACAGCCATAACCGAAGTTAAAGTCTTACCCTCACCTGTTTTCATTTCCGCGATATCGCCTCTATGAAGTACACAAGCACCCTCTAATTGGCAAAAATAAGGAAATTCACCTATAACTCTTTTAGCAGCTTCTCTAACTGTAGCGAAAGCCTCACATAGAATATCATCTAACGTTTCACCATTAGCTAATCTATCTTTGAACTCTTGTGTCTTGGCCTTTAATTGATCATCACTTAATGCAGCCATCTTACTTTCAAAATCAAGAGTAGGCTTAACTTGTTGTTCAACTTCGGCCAATATTTTTTTATCTGTATTAAATAATTTGTCAAATATTCCCATAAGAAAACCTCTTTTACTTGTCTATTGTACCATAGAGAATATAAATACATTGCCATTAGAGCGATAAAAAAGATAGGCTCTCGCCTATCCTAACCCAATCAAATAAAACCTAATCTACTTTCTTTATATTATGGGCTTGAAGGCCTCTTTCGCCTTCAACCATGTCAAACTCAACCTTAGCTCCTTCTTCTATAGTTTTGAACCCGTCCATAACTAACTCAGAAAAATGGAAGAAAGCATCTTGACCATCATCACCTGTGATGAAGCCAAACCCCTTGGTTTTGTTAAACCGCTTAACTATTCCTTGCATGAGAATATCCCGCTCCTTCTTTCCTTATTCTATCACAAAAACAAAAAATGTAAGTGCTTTCTTTTTTTAAGCCTTAGCCAATACCAATGCTTTAATTATCCTAGCTTTACCCTTAAACGCATTATAAACACCAAGCAAAGAAGAACCAGTAGTACATACATCATCGACAATTAATAGCTTATCTATATACTCACCATCATAATAATAGTTACTACACATCTGTTTTCTTTGTATCAAACCTTTGCCTTCTTGTACCAACTCTTTTTTCATCTTTAGGCCATCAACAATCTTAAAATCCATTCTTTCAAACATTAAACTTAAATGATTAAAGCCTCTTTTTTCTTTCTTAGAAATGGAACTAGGAACATATACAACCCTATATCCCATAAACATTAATCCAATCATTAAATCAATCTTATATAAAAACACATCACTAAGCGCTTCATCATAACACTCCTTATATTGAAGTAAAATTGTCTTAAACAAAGAATCATACTCATAAAAGCTAATACATTCAAGATCATCAATTTTAAATTCATTAATCTTTAATTTCATTTCCTTTCGACAATCTATACATAATTTATCTTTTTCAATTAATAAACTATATAAAGAATAACGATTAACAGTCTTGTCACAATATAGACATTTCATATTTTTCATTAGCCTTCTTTAAATCATCTACTGCATCTTTTATTTCATCATCTAAAACACTACTCAATACATAAGCATCACCAGTCGGATTATTAAAGTTTCTACCTACTCTACCAAGCATTTGCACAAGCGAACTCTTATCAAATACATTTTTATTAAAAACAAGAATAATTACATTTACATCCTTAATAGTGATACCTCTTTCAAGTACTGTGGTTGCGAATATGAATTGATATTTCTTATTTTTAAAATCACCAATATTCTTATCTCTATCATTTAAATCAGAATAAACATAGGTACAATTTATTAACTTATTAAAAAGATAATACATGAGTGTACAAATCCTTTTACTAGAAACAAAAATAATACATTGATTACTCATGTTTTTTAAATAAAGATACATCCTAATCAACAAAAACAGCTTAGGTCCATATAACACTTTAGGAATAATTAAAGGCTTTAGACTTGGCCTAACTAATAAATTAAGTTCTTTATAGTTTCTATCACTTAAAAAACTTTCTAAAAAAGAATTAGTCGTAGCCGTAGAAAAAATAATATGGCCCTTTGTACTATTCAACGCAATATTCATAAGCTCTCTATTGCCAGATAAAGGATAAGCATCAACTTCATCTAGTATTAATAAATCAAAAGTCTTATAAAAACGAAACAATTGATGAGTAGTGCATATTATCAAATCGCCCACTTCTTCACTTGTATGTCCACCATATAAGGCAATTACTTTCGCATTATTAAAAATCGTTTTAAAACGTCCATATAAATCAATTACTACTTCTCTTCTGGCGATAGCATAACAAACCTTTAAACCCCTTTTAAGATACTTAGAAATCGTTTCAACAACAATCTCTGTCTTACCTGCACCACATACTGCCTTAAGTAAAACATCATAATCATCAATATATAAAGCACAATTATCACTTACTTCTTTTTGATACTTAGTTAAAGGATACTCAAAAGAATATTTATAACTATCATAAGAAATATCATATTCTTTATCACAAAGTTCGTCTTCTAATAACAATCTTTTAAAAGAGACACATTTTCTACAATATGTGCCCCTGTGTCCCTGATAAAAATAATTTGGATCACTGTTTCCACATCTTTTACATATCATCACTATATATTTGACATGAAAACTAAAAATTCCTACCTATTTTCTTCTTTTTCTAAAAAGAGGATTACTTCTAAATCTATTAGTATGATATGGAGAATACTCATTATTTGGAGATTTAAGTGATATTCTCGCTACTATCAAAAACAAACAAATCAATATAATCGCAACAATCATCCAATCACCTCAACCTAATTTTACATCAAACATAAAAAAACCGACATCTCTGTCGGATAAATTCAACTTGGTGGAGCATAGCGGGATCGAACCGCTGACCTCCTGCGTGCAAAGCAGGCGCTCTCCCAGCTGAGCTAATGCCCCAAGTTTTATTTAATTGGTGGGCCTGAATGGACTTGAACCAACGACCTCACCCTTATCAGGGGTGCGCTCTAACCACCTGAGCTACAGGCCCAATAACACATCGCTAACGACTGTGCTCATTAATAATACCACATGGAAAATTATTTGCAAGTACTTTTTACAAAAAAATAAACAAATTTTATCAGATCACTTCTTAACACCATCAAGTATCCCTAGAACACCCTTATAAAAGCCATCATTAGCACAAGTATCAACAATATATTTTGCGTGTTTTTTAACATTATCATTGCCATTACCCATGGCATAAGATTCAATCATATTTTCAAACAACGCAAAATCATTATCGCTATCACCAAATATAGCGACTTCTTCTTTCTTGTAGCCCCTTATATCCATTAGCTTCTTTAAACCAACATATTTATTAGTATTTAAAGATAAAACCTCTACATTATTCTTATCAGAACTAGTTGGCTCTAATAATTTATCATTTAAAATTTTTTCTTTGATACTTTCTAAAAGATCATAACGTATACCATCCATGATCTCACACTTACAAATATCCTCGCCTATTTGACTAACATCTTCTATTTCTATTAGACCATTAAGAAAGCCATTGCCAAAGACATCCTTATCTCTAATTGAATTCTTAAAAGAATCAAACATTAAATTAGTATTAAAACCATAACGATTAACAGGTCCATAGAAAATAGTGCCAACCTTTTCTCTTTCGATTATCTTTTGAACATAAGCTATCTTATCCATACTCAAAGTTATCTTAGACAAGATATTATAGTTTTCATCAGTAACAATTGAGCCATTGACTAAAACCTTAGAAAACTTAAGATCTTTAAAATCAAGCATCTTAACCTCGGTAATATTTCTACCTGTCGCGATAACAAACTCAATCCCATTTTCTTGAAGCATCTTTATGGCTTTATAGTTGTTGTCAGATAATTTGCCATTATATAAAAGAGTGCCATCTAAATCACTTGCGATACATTTAATCATGCGTCTTATTATACAAGAAACAATTCTTAAAATGTGAATTAATAATTCCTATTGCCTGTAAATAAGAATAAATAATTGTCGAACCAACAAACTTCATTCCTCTTTTAATCAAATCCTTAGACAACGCATCAGATAATTCATTAGTAGTTTTATCATATTCATAAATTATCTTTCCCTTGGAAAAAGTTAATAGGTAATTATAGAAACCACCATATTCTTTTTGTATACTTTTAAAAATGATTGAATTATTAATACTAGCCTTTATCTTTAACCTATTACGTATAATTTTTTTATTGTTGATTAATTCATCTATTTTGAAATCATCATATTTAACTACTTTATCAATATCAAAATTATCATAAGCTACTTCAAAATCAACTCTTTTATTTAATACACACTCCCAAGATAAACCAGCTTGAAAAGACTCTAAAATAAGCATTTCATAAAGATAATGCTCATCAGTATTTAAAACACCCCACTCTTCATCATGATATTTAACATATAAGGGATTATTTAAGTTACACCATTTACATCTTTCCATACTTTTCTAAGCTTAGTAACGCAATTTTATTATTTATTCCACCACTGTATCCTCCAATATTACCATTACTTCCAATAACTCTATGGCAGGGAATGATTATACATAGGGGGTTTGAACCCAGAGTGGTACCAACAGCCTGAGCTGACATTTTCTTGATGCCTCTTTTATTAGCGATTATCTTTGCGATATCGCCATAACTTATAGTTTCACCATATTTAACATTGCCCAAAATATCTAATACTTCTTTTTGAAATAAACTTTTATAATCAATTTTATATTCAATGGCAAAATTAGGATCAACACCCGAAAAATAAATATCTAACCATCTTTTGGTTTTATTAAATATATCTAAATCTTTAATAGGTACATCTAAATCATCTTCTATAAAAGAAAGCCTAGTTAAATACTTACCATCACTATACATGATTAAATCATCAAGACTAACACTCGTCTTATAAACTTGTTTATAAAGATTCATAAGTACCATTTCCAATACTAGAATTATGACTACTATAAACAATAGTTCCTAAAGGTTCTTCTAATACTACACAATTACACATATGAGTTAAAGCGGTGCAGCCATCTAAGGCTATTATGTTTTTATCGATGAACGGATCAAAACAACAATACTTTTTCCATCTCTCACCCTTGTCAGGAAATTGTTTACCAATATGATGATAATTGCAGTTCCCATAAGATGTATGCCAATGACCACATACTGTTATCTTTTCATCTGGAAAATTTACATTAGGATATTCTTGTAATATTTTTCTAATTCTATACCACTCAGAAAAACCACACATCCATCTAGCGCGCCACCATTTATCAGGATTTGCGTAATTTATTTTGATCACTTCTTTGCCATCTTTATCTTCAACAATAGACCATGGATACCAACCATGCACAAAAAAGAAATGATCTGTTTCATAGAAATCAACTAGTTCATCTAAATAACTTTTTAACTTAGTGTTTTCTTTTATGCCATTTAAAATATTCTCTATTTTTGTAGAATTTGTACCACATAAATGACGCATTGTTTTAAGTGTTCTATTATGTCTATCACTTTCATCAAAAGGGCGTTTTCCATCCATTAAATCAATAAGATTTTGTTCATGATTGCCCATTATTAAAATTCGTCTTTCTTTTGGTAGACTCATTACATAATCTAGACATTCTTTAGACTTAGAACCTCTATCAAATAAATCGCCACACGATACAAAGATATGCTCAGTATTGTTAGAATCATAACCAGCTTTATTAAGTGCAGCTATCATTTCATCATAATAACTGTGTACATCTGTTACTACAAAATATTTCACCAACATCCCTCTCTTCTATTATAAGTCGTTATATATTAGACATTTAATTTATTATTTCCTACATCAATATCAATTAATGCAAAAACAATCATAATTTCTACAACTATTAAACTATTTTTATTTGATACTCTAGCTTATAATAATACTATTGAAGAGATTTTTCTCTTATTTAATGGGGAAAGAAGGAGACAGACATGAAAGTTAGAGATTTTTTAATCGAAAGAATTAAAAAAAGAAGAGCTCAAATCAAAGAAAAATTAAACAAAGGAAAAGTCAATAACAACAAGGACGAAAAGAAATAATCAAATCTATTTCTTTTAATTTTGTATTAATTTTATAGGCCATAAGCCTATTTTTTTAACTTACTTCAAAAAAATATTTATGCTAAAATCATCAAGAATTGTAAGGCATTAATTGGCAACGTAATCCTCTAAGATGCGAACAACACTCTAAATTCGTTAATAGAAAGAGGATTTTTTAATGCCAAAAACAAAATTTGAAAACATAATTTTCACAATTATTATGGCCACTATCATGGTCTATGGAATGGTAGTTTACAATGTGGCTTTAAATACCGGAGGAGTAACTGGCACAACATTTATTGCTGCCATACATGAACTACCTATAATGGTTCCAATTGCCTTTATATTAGAGTTTTTTATTGTAGGAAAATTAGCTAGAAAACTAGCCTTTACAGTAATGAAACCAACAGATAGACCACAATTTATAACATACGCTATATCTATTTGTATCTGTTGCATCATGTGTCCAACTATGAGCTTAATCGCAACTTTATTATTTAAAACCCCATCACTAGGTACATGGGTTCAAACATTTGCGATGAACTTTCCAATGGCAATATGTTACCAAATGTTTTATTGCGGGCCATTTGTAAGACTTATATTTAAATCAATATTTATACATTGATTTATAATAACCTTGAAGGAAAAAGAACATGACTAAACGTTACTATAAACCATGTAAAGAACTAGATAGATGTAATGAATTAATCGATAAGTATTTTTTAACTAAACAATACGATAAATGTTTTATAGGACACTTAGAATTAGCACAAATTGGCTATCCATTAGCGGAATGCCAAGTAGGTTATTTCTATCTAAATGGACTAGGCGTAGAAAAAGATGTAGACAAAGCATTCTATTGGACCAAGAAAGCAGCAGAACATGGCGATATAGACGCAATGATTAATCTAGCTTCTTTTTATAAAGATGGCATAGGTACACAAATAGATCTAGATAAAGCCACTTATTGGCAAAATAAAG
>CAVEWG010000063.1:0-8812 GCA_963619285.1 Oscillospiraceae bacterium
TAACTTGCTAGAATTTGATAATGGTCAAGAAGAACTTGAAGTAAATAATCAATTGACTATGCTAAAAAGATTATTGATCAGTATATTATTGACAACGCCTATATTATGGTCTGTTGCGCCAATCATTCAGTTTATTTTGGCTACTTTATTATTGTTGATTCCTGGTAGATATTTTTATCGTGGCTTTTATAGAAGTATTAAAAGTAGGCAATTAAACATGGACTTTTTAATTGCTTTATCTAGCACGATAATTTATTTATATAGTGTCTATTTAACTTTTACAGTCCATGAAGATATTCAATTATATTTTTTGTGTGATGGTGTTTTATTATCGCTTGTTTTATTTGGAAAATATCTTGAGATTGTCACTAAAGGTGAAACGAACAAATCTTTAAAAGCTCTATATCATTTAATTCCTAATAAGGCTCTTAAATATGCGAATAATGAATATAGAGAAGTATATGTAGATAGTCTAGAAATAGGTGATGTAGTTAAGGTGGAAAATGGTCAAAGATATCCAATTGATGGAATATTGTTAAGTGAAATTGCTTATAGTGATGAATCATTGATTACAGGAGAAAGTAAACTTATTGAAAAGAAAAAAGGTGACTATTTAATTGGTGGATCTTTAAATAGGGATAATGATGTCTTGATGAAAATCATAAAAAATAGAGAAGATAGTACTTTAAATAAAATGATTGAAATGGTAAAAGAAAGCCAAAATGCCATTTTACCTATTCAAAGTTTAGCTGATAAGATTTCTAATGTCTTTATAATTGTTGTTTTATTTATTTCGATATTTATTTTTAGTATTTACTATTTCTATCTTACAAATCATGATTTATCTAAAGCTCTATTAACAATGTGCGGTGTTCTTGTGGTGGCTTGTCCATGTGCGCTTGGTTTAGCCACTCCTACTAGTATTATGGTCGCAAGTGGAAGAGCACTAGAACTAGGTATATTGTATAGAAATGGTAATCAGCTTGAAAAAGCTAGTAAAACAAGCGTTATTGTTTTTGATAAGACAGGTACTTTAACTAAGGGCGATGCTAGAAAAGATGAATTAAAAGATGATGCTTTTGAAGTGATTTCTAAGCTTAAGAATAGAAATATTAAGATTGTTATTTTATCAGGCGATAAAAAAGAAATTGTTGAATCAGTTAGTAACAAGCTCGGTATTGAAGATTATCATTTTGAACTAAAACCAGCTGATAAAAACAACATCATAAACAAATTAAAAGAAAATGGTGATGTTGTTATGATGGTTGGCGATGGTGTTAATGATGGGCCTGCTTTAGCTAGTAGCGATGTTTCTGTTAGCTTTCAAAATGCAAGCGATGTAGCTAAAGATGTAGCCGGTGTTATTGTTTTAAATAATGATTTAAATTCGATAATAACTTGTATTGATTTAGCTAAGGCAACTATGGAAAATATTTATGGCAATTTAGCTTGGGCACTTTGTTATAACATGGTGTGTATACCGCTTGCTAGTATTGGGATTATGAATCCATCTATTGCTTCAGCTGCGATGTCTTTTTCATCTATTGCGGTATTGCTTCATTCTTTATCTTTAAGGAAAGCGTGTAAATAATGGAAGATACATATAATACCTTTTTAAAGGGCATGACATGTTTATCGTGCGTAGATATTATTTTAAATAAGATGTTTTCTTTAAAAGGAATTATCAATGTAGATATTTCGTATTTTAAATCTAGCATAAATATAAAGTATGATCCAAGTATTATTACTAAAGAAGAAATAGAAACTGTTCTTTTAAATATAGGCTATCCTCCATCTGATAAAAAAGAAAATAACTTGTTATATGAAATAATCACAATTGTTTTAATTATCTTATTATTACTTATACTTGAATTTATTAAGTTACCTTCAGTTCCCAAAGTAGAAAAAGGTGCGTCTATTTTATTCTTGTTTTTAACCGGTCTATTAACAGGTACTCATTGTATATGTATGTGTTCTGGTATTATGTTTGCGGTTATTGGCGACAATGATAAGAGAGCTTTACTAAAGTATCAATTTGGAAGATTATTGATGTGTACAATATTAGGCCTTCTATTCGGGAGCATTGGTAATGTATTTGCATATTCTTTAAAACTTAAAAGTTTTATATATACAGTTTGTGGCTTATTTATATTATTTATTGGAATATGTAAGTGGGGAATTATTCCTTCTTTTAGACGTCTAGAGGCAACCATACCAAAACTGTGTCCATTTAAATTAAACAATTACTTAAAAACAAACAAAGCTTTTATAGTTGGCGTTTTAAATGCTCTTTTCCCTTGTGGCATGTCTAGTATAATGTGGCTTTATTGTGCAACTTGTGGAAGTGTGTTTGAAAGTGGCTTATCAATGTTTTTCTGGTGCTTGGGCACTATAGTTATAATGTGCATTTTTTCAATTACAAATAAACTATTTAATTCAAGACAAAATATTATATTTCAAAGATTTTCCACAATACTAATGGTTACTATGGGCTTAAGGATGCTGGTGAATGGGATTAAATTGTTCTAAATAATTTATGTACTATACCCCTAATATGTGTATAATAGGGGTATAGTTATGAAAAATATATATCTTGAAATTAAAAAGCTTGAAGAACAAATAGAGTCTTTACCTAGCGGAAGTATTGTAAAAAAGAAAATTGATAATAGAATTTATTATTATCATCGTTTTTATAAGAACTCCAAACGTAATGAAAAGTATGTTTCATTCGATGAGGTTGATAAACTAAAACAGAGCATTGAAAAACGTAAAGAGCTTTTAATAAAACTTAATGAGCTCAAAGAATTACTTCCTGATGATGCTTATGATATGCATAATTTAAAAACAAATATTTTATTTGGTAAAGAGTTAATTGATTTTTCAAAGAATGTATCCAATTTTAAAAAAAGAGATTGTTACTACAAATTAGACGAATATATTCATAGCGAAAATGATAAAGTTCTTATTTTGTATGGTTTAAAAAGAACTGGCAAAACCACAATGATTCGTCAACTATTTTTAGAAATGGATAAAGATGAACTTTATAAGAGCGCTTTTATTCAAATTAATGTTAATAATTCAATTAACGAACTAAATTATGATTTAAAACAGCTTAAATCTTTAGGCTACAAATATATTTTTATTGATGAAGTAACTCTTATTAAAGATTTTATTGATACTGCATCGATATTTTCCGATATATATGCAAGTTTAGGCATGAGAATCGTTTTATCTGGTACTGATTCTTTGGGCTTTATGTTTTCATTAGATGAGCAATTATTTGATCGTGCAATAATGGTTCATACAACTTTTATTTCTTATAAGGAATATGAAAATGTATTAAATATCAAAGGCATCGATAACTATATAGAATATGGAGGAACGATGAGCCTTGATAGAGAAAATTACACAAGCGATTCCTTGTTTTTAAATGAGACAAAAACCAATGAATATTTAGATAGTGCTATCGCTAGTAACATACAACATTCTTTAGCTAATTATAAAAATGAGAATCATTTTTTAAGTTTAGAAGAACTCTATTATAATAAGGAACTTACAAGCGTAATTAATCGTGTTATTGAAGATATAAATCATCGCTTTACCTATGAAGTGATTACTAAAGAATTTAAATCAAATGATTTAGCTTTAGCGAATAAGAATCTTATTAAAGATAGAAATTATCAAATTGATTTATATAACAACATTGATCTTAAAAATGTTACTTCTAAATTGATTGGTTTACTTGAAATTAAAAATGATTATTTGAGTTATATTTCTGATGTTCAAATTAAAGAGATTGAAGAATATTTATGTTTATTAGATTTGATTGATTATGTTGATGTCATAAATATAAATGATTTAACAGGTAATAAAAAGCGAGTAGTTATAAGTCAAGCCGGCCTAAGATATTCACAAGGAAAATCATTAATTAATAGTTTGATAATCGACCCTCAGTTTAATATGCTTTCTTTTGAAGACAGAAAATATGTTAAAGATAGAATTTTGGATTCTATAAAAGTGAGAATGATGGAAGATATAGTCTTACTTGAAACTAAACTGGCTAATAAAGACAATAATGTTTTTGTTTTGCAATTTATTCGTGGGGAGTTTGATATGGTTGTTGCTGATGAGAGAAATGGCACTTGTCAGATATACGAAATTAAACATAGTAAACAAAAAAATGAGAATCAATATCGTCATCTAATAGATGAAGACAAACTTAAACAGACCGAGCATCGTTTTGGCAAGATTATAGATAAGGCGGTCTTGTATAGAGGTGAAAGCACAACATACAACAATGTTAAATATATAAATGTAGAAGAGTATTTAAAGAATCTCTAATAAAGTAGTTTTAAGGTATAATTGAACCATGCGAATGAGAAAGAAAAAATGGGTTAGACCATTCCTTGATGAAGAAAAAGTATATTTATTAAATTCTTTAAAAGATTTTAAAACTGATAAGCCTTTATATCTAGAAATAGGTATGGGTATGGGTGATTTTATTTGTGATAGTGCCAAAATCAATAAAGACGTTTATTATATAGGTCTAGAAAAAGATGAAACCTGTGTTGCTCGTGCAATTATTAAGGCTAGAGAATATCAATTAGATAATTTTAAAGTATTGCTTAGAAATGCTAATGAAATTGAAGAATATGTAAACGAAGGAAGTGTAGATCGTATTTATTTACATTTCTCAGATCCTTGGCCTAAGAAGGGGCATCATAAAAGAAGACTTACTTATCCAACTTTCTTAGAGAAATATAAGAAATTATTAAAGGAAGATGGCGAAATAATTTTTAAAACCGATAATAAAGACTTCTTTATGGATTCGCTTGAATATTTTAAAGAAAGTAATTTAGAAACTATTGATATTAATTATGATTATCATAGTATTAAAAGGGATGAGCCTTTAACAGGTTATGAGTCTAAGTTTAAAGACTTAGGAAATTCTATCTATTTTATTAAACTTAAGAAATAAAAATATGAATTATATGTGAAATGCCTTACCTTTAAAATAGGAAGGCGTTTTTTGTTGTATAATCAAGTTATGAAATTTTTAAGAAAATTACTTTGTTTGATTACTATATTATGTTTATGTGCTTGTTCATCTTCAAACAGCGTAGTTAAAACATATCATACATATACTTGTTACCCAATTGGCTATCTATTAAATAGAATAGGCGGAGATCGTATTTCTACTACTTCTATTCAAAATGGTTCTGATATTCAAAATGCTACCATTGTTGAGAATTATCAAGATATTATCGATAATTCTATCGCTTTTTACTATATCAATGGCTTAGAACCTTATATGGATTTATATAGCGATGCAATACTAGATTCTAGTGCTAGTAAAATTGATTTAAGTAGTTCTAGTATTTATTCTTTCAAAAGATATACACCAGTAAATGTAAATGGGTCAGTTACTTATGTTGAAAACCCGTATTATGATGGCGATATTTTCGATGAAATTGATACTTATAGTAACGACTTATTCTTATGGCTAAATCCTATTGGTATGCTTTCAATGGCTAAACAAATCTATAATTATCTTTCTAGTAATTATTCTGAGCAAGCAGCTTATTTTAAAGAAAACTATGAATCTTTAGAAAACGATTTGATTAGTTTGGATGCTAGTTATCAAAATTTAGCTACTTCCCTTGTTAAAAACAATCAACATATCAAGTTTGTATCTATGACTCCTTCATTTGGTTCTTGGCAAAAGGCTTATGGTATTGAAGTTTATCCTGTTTGTCTATCTAAATATGGCGCCTTACCTACTGATAGCGAGCTTGAAATTATAAAGGAAAGAATTGTGGCTGATGGTGTTGAATATATTGCTTATGAACCAAATATGTCTGAAGATATGTTAGAACTATTTAGTCGGCTTGAAAAAGAATTAAATTTAAAGAGAGTTAATTTATCTAATATTTCTTCTTTAACCGTTACACAAAAGACGGATAATAAGGATTATTTGACTTTAATGTATGAAAATCTAGCAGTACTAGAATCAATCGCTTCTAGTAGTAGTGATACAAATACAGAAAGTAGTGCTTCATGAAACTTTTATTAATTGATGGCAACTCTGTTTTATTCAGAGCTTTTTATGCAACTAGTTTTGGCTCTATGATGCAAACTTCTTTTGGTGCTTATACCAATGCTGTATATGCTTTCGCCAATATGCTTAATAAGGCTTTAAAACTTATACAACCTGATTATTGTTGTGTAGCTTTTGATAAGGGTAAGTCTACCTTTAGACATAAGATGGTTTTAGACTATAAAGCAGGAAGAAAGGAAACACCTCCTGAACTTGTTGAACAATTTAAGCTAGTAAGAGATATGCTTGATGCCTACAATATCAAGTATCTTGAATATGATGATATAGAGGCCGATGATATTATTGGTATTCTTGCCAATAAATATGATGTCGATGATGTTTGCATTTTTTCAAGTGACCATGATTTATTTCAATTAATTAATGATCAAAGGCATACTAAAGTATATTGTATGAAAAAGGGTGTGTCTGATATAGGTGTACTTGATGAAAGTGCTCTATATGCTGAATATAGTTTAAAACCTTATCAAATCATTGATTTTAAGGGTCTTGCAGGAGACAAATCTGATAATATCAAGGGAGTAGAAGGTATTGGTGAAAAAACTGCTACTAAGCTTTTAAATGAATATGATACTTGTGAAGGTATCTATGAACATATAGATGAAATTAAGGGTAAGTTAAAAGATAAATTAATCAATGATAAGGAATCTTGTTTTGTTTCTAAAAAACTTGCAACAATTCTTACTGATTATGATTTAGATATTAAATTAGAAGACTTAAAGTTAAATATCGATGTTGAAGGTAAAAACAACTTCTTTAATAAGTATGAAATGCGTTCTTTAATTAGTAAGTCTTATGTTTCTGTTTCAACTAGTAAAGTTGAGGGAAAGAAAGTTAGTAAGATTTCTTCAAACTTATTAAATGATTCATTTATCTATTTTGTATCAGATGATTTTTCATACTATCAAAGATCTTTATATGGACTAATATTTGTTAATGATAGCGGAATTGAATATATTGAATTAGATGATTTTAAAAAAGATTTAGATGCTTTATCTTTTCTAAAAAGTAATAAGCCAAAAGTAGTATATGGCTTAAAAGACATCAAGCATCAGCTTGATTATCATGGACTAGAGATAGGTGAAAATACTGATGATTTGTTCTTGATGTGCTTTTTAATAAATAACAACTACAACGAACTTTCAAAGATTATGCATGGCTTTGGCTATAATTTAAAGTTTCATTTAAAAGATGTCTTTGGAACAGAAAAAAAACCTATTGAGTTTAATGAGGCTAATGTTTTATCTTATGGCTATGAAGTAAGTAATAACTTATATCATATTTATCCAAAGGCTTTAGAAAAACTTAAAGAATATAAGTTATTAGATTACTATAAAAATATTGAACTTAAGCTTTCTTATGTTTTGTATTCAATGGAAAAAGAAGGCATTTTAGTTGATGTTGATCAATTAGATGAGATTGGAAACAGGACTAAAGAAAAGATTAAAGAACTTGAAAAAGATATATATGTATTGGCTGGCGAAGAGTTCAACATTAATTCTCCTGCTCAACTTAAAAATATTATCTATAACAAATTAGAACTTCCTAACTTAAAGAAAGACAGCACCGATGCGGAAGTATTAAATAAGCTTATTGATTATCATCCTATTATTTCTAAGATTTTAGAATATCGTAAGTATTCTAAACTAAATTCAACATATGCTGAAGGATTAAAGAAATATATTAGCTCTGATAATAAAATTCATACAATATTCTCTCAAACTTCAACTGCTACTGGAAGACTTTCTTCAAGTGAGCCTAATATGCAAAATATTTCGATTCGTGATGAAGAACTAAGAGAAATTAGAAAAGCTTTCAAACCTAGTGAAAATAGTGTTATTTTATCTTCTGACTATTCACAAATTGAGCTAAGAGTTTTAGCCGCTTTAGCTTCAGAAGATAAGATGATAGAAGCTTTTAACGCGGGTATTGATATTCATTCTTTAACCGCTATGAATGTATTCCATGTAGGCATAGATGAAGTAACACCGCTTTTAAGAAGACATGCTAAGGCTGTTAATTTTGGTGTTGTTTATGGTATATCAGAGTTTGGCTTAGCGAATCAAACATCACTTTCTTATAAAGAAGCTTCTAAGTATATTGAAGATTATTTTAAGAATTATCCTCATATCAAAGAATATATGGACAATGAAGTTAAGTTTTGTAAAGACAATGGCTATGTGCTCACGATGCTTAATAGAAGAAGATATATTGATGAAATAAAGGCTAGTAAGTGGGCCTTAAGAGAATTCGGTAAGCGTGCTGCTATGAATTCACCAATTCAAGGTTCAGCTGCTGATTTAATTAAAATCGCTATGATAAATGTTTTTGAAGAGATTAAGAAGAATAATCTTAAGTCAAAATTGATATTGCAGGTTCACGATGAACTTATTTTTGATGTGCCAAATGATGAAATAGAAATCATGAGCAAGCTTGTGAAAGATACAATGATTAATGCCTATAAATTAGATGTAAACTTAGATGTCTCTTTAAATTATGGGCGAAATTGGTACGAGGCCAAATAATGCCAGAACTTCCAGAAGTTGAAACGGTTGTAAGAACCCTTGAATCAAAAATAAAAGATAAAAAGATAATCGGTATCGATGTCTTATATAAACCGATTATTGTTGATGATATTGAACATTTTAAGAAAACATTGATTGGCCAAAGTTTTAGAAACTTTAAAAGAAGAGGTAA
>CAVEWG010000064.1:0-8704 GCA_963619285.1 Oscillospiraceae bacterium
TTAATTTAAAAGCTTTTAACATATTAATATTATGCTATGTTATAAATGCCTCATAGCCCTTCAGCTAAAGCTAAAGGGTTTTACGGCAATTTTTTTATAAAAAAATCAATCCCTCTCTATGAGGGATTGTTACATTAAGCTAGAGCTTTCTTAATTTGTTTAACTGCTTGTTTAACATTACTTAGTGATGTTGCAAGATTTATTCTAGCGTAGCTTGTATAACCTTTCTTAAAGTCATCACCTGGATTAGATAAGATATTACAATTTTCTAATAAGAACTTAGCAGCGTTTTTCTTCTTTAGTGATTTAGAGAAGTCAACATAGATTAGATAGCTTCCTTGTAAGTCAGGAACATCACAATAATCTTTTAGCTCTTCCTTGAAATATAGATAGTTTTCATAGATTGTGTTTTTAAAACCATCTAACCAATCTTGTCCATAAATATATGAATAATATGAAGCTAAGCCATTAAAAGCGTTCGGATTTTTAATATCGTGATATTCTTGATATTCATCGATTTTCTTTAGCCATTCTTTATTAGGACATATGATATGTGCGTGTTGGAATAAGGCTAATGAGAAAGTCTTTGACTCAGCATTCAAGGTAATGATTTCGTTTTGATACTTCTTGAAAGATAAAGAAGGAACAAAGGTATTACCTGGCATAATTAGTTCAGAGTGAACTTCATCAGATACAACTATCACATTATATTTATGTGTTATT
The DNA here is from genome assembly GCA_963619285.1 of Oscillospiraceae bacterium. Classification (GTDB taxonomy): domain Bacteria; phylum Bacillota_I; class Bacilli_A; order Erysipelotrichales; family Erysipelotrichaceae; genus Colivicinus. The sequence goes on from CAVEWG010000064.1 coordinate 724, forward strand.
TCAAATAACTTACTTAATTCTTTCTTAGTCCATACTCTTCCAACAGGATTTGATGGTGAACAAAGTATCATTAACTTAACTTTTTCTTTTTTGATTTTCTTTTCAATATCTTCAAAGTCCATCTCAAAGTGATAGTTATTATTTATAAGATCTGATTCAACAAGTTTTCTTTTTGTGTTTTTAATTGTGTGAAAGAAATGATGATAAATAGGTGTAGTCATCAAAATACCATCACCTTCTTTAGTTAGGGCACAAATGATATGAGTTAAGCCATCAATGGCGCCTTTAGAAAATCTAATCCAATCTTTTTTATAAGTGATATTAGATATTTTCTTGTTCCAATTAATCATGACATCATAGTAGTCTACTGGCAAAAAGCCATAGCCATAAGTTCCTTCTTTAATCTTTTTACATAGATTATCAACTACTTCTTCTGGAGCCTTAAAGTCAGCATCAGCTACCCACATTGGTAATTTACCTTTCGCTTGTGGGACATCCCATTTTACACAATTTGTGTTTTCTCTTTTTACATAGTATTTTTTAGTAAATTCTTTTGCGTCCATTTTAATATTGCACCTTTTCTAATGTTTCCTTTGCGACTTGTTCATTTATTAAAGCCTTGATGATTTCATAGGCGAATTCAAATTCAGCTCCAAGTCCTTTTGCGGTAATGATGTTTCCTTCTTTAATGGCTTTCTTATCGCTTGATTTTAATCCGCATTCAAATCCTGGGTAACAAGAAAATCGTTCTTCTTTTAATAATCCCTTGTGATTTAAAATTGATGGAGCAGCACATATTGCCGCAATTAGTTTGTTGTTTTCTACAAAATAATCAATTATTTTTTTTACAGTTGTATTTGCCTCTAGGTTTAAAGTACCTGGCATGCCACCTGGTAAAATAACACAATCATAGTTTTGATAGTCAAATTCATCTATTGTCATATTAGTGTTAAAAATAACTTTATGTGATGATTCAATTTGTTTTTCTAGGCCTATAAGTTTTACGTCTAATTTAGCTCTATATAACAAATCATACACAAGAAGTGCTTCACATTCTTCTACTCCTGGTGCACAAATTATTCCAATTTTCATATTATTGCCTCCGAAATTATTATAAAATTAAAGTCATGAAGAAAATAACTTATTTGTATGAAAATTGTAAAATGCCTTTAAGAGTGACTTTATTTGGTTTTATTCTTATGGCTTTTGGTTTTTTAATAAGAAATGAAAACGTAAATATATTCTATACTTTTTCTAATACTTATTTATTGATGTTTGCGGATGGTTGTTCAATTCTTGGACAAACAATTGTTTCTAATTTGCCTTTAATATTCATGATTTATCTTGTGTGTAAAAAGGCCAATAGTGGAGTACCGATAGTCTTGGCAATTGTTGGCTATTTCTCATTTTTAGTCACGATGACTTTATATGTACCACAAAATTTAGCTACTTATTTTTATACTTCTACTAGTGGTATAAACACTATGACAAGTATTACTGGTGCAAGTAAGCTTCCTTTGGAAACGGGTTTGATTGGTTCGTTTATTGTAGCCTATATTACAAGATTTTCTTATATAAGAAGTAGACATAGATCTTCGCATAGCTTGCTTGGTTTTTTAAACAAAGACTCAGCTGCGATTATTTATAATATTGTCTTTTGTGTATTGGCGGGTATGGCTTTCTCATATCTTGGACCTATTTTATATACTTATTTAAGTAGAGTAATCACATATATTTCAAAGGATTTAAGTGATCCAAGCAGAATGTTACTATATGGTTTCTTAGATAGAGCCTTATCAATCTTAGGACTTTCTAATGCGATTAAGTATCCATTCTGGTATACATCATTAGGTGGAACTTTCCAAACAATTTCAGGACAAAATATTGCCGGCGATGTAAATATTTGGTCATATGTAAAAGATAGTGCTACAAGCTATGTTGGAGCTGGTAGATTCATCACGCCATATTATGTGATTAATATGTTTATGGTACCTGCTTGTTATATTGGTATCTTTACTTCTATTAGTGATAAAGAAGAAAAGATTCATTTCATTGTGCCTTTAATTGCCTTGATACTTTTATCAATTGTATGTGGTAGTAGTTTACCTCTTGAATTATTCTTGTTGTTTACAAGTCCAATGTTACTATTAGGATTTGTGTTTGTCTCAGCATGTGTTTATGCTTATTTTACTTATGCAGGAATTTATTTAGGTTCTAGTATTTCAAATAGTACCGTTACTGCTCTACCTGGTAGCTTTCCTGATTTTATTATTAATATTAGAAGCATTAATCATTATGATGCCATTATAAGTATTGTCTTTGTGGGTCTTGTGGCATTTCTGATTGTGGTGCTTCTTACTTATTTCTATTATCATCATTTCGCTTATAATTTCGTTAATACTTCTAAAGCTGAAGAAGAAACCAATGAAATTATTAAAAAACTTGGTGGAATCGACAATATTGTAAGCGCTAAGTCTGGTATGATGCGTGTTAATTTCACAGTTAAAGACAGTGAATCAATTAATATTGAAGAATTATCAGAATTACCAATCGCCAAGATATATGAGACTAAAAATGGTTTCAGTATGGAACTTGGTTCTAGTAGTTATATCGTTTCTAAAATGGTGTCTAAACTCATTAACACTGGTGTAAGTAGTGATTGACAAACTGGTGCATTACTAATAAAATAGTGTAGTAATTCGATTAAAGAAAGGTGGCTCGTATGAAAAGAACTTATCAGCCTAGTAAAAGAAAGCACCAAAATACTTGTGGCTTTAGAGCACGTATGAAGACAGTTGGTGGCCGTAAGGTTATCGCTAGACGTCGCGCTAAGGGTAGAAAGGTATTATCTGCTTAAATTAAAAGCCACAATATAGTGGCTTTTTTAAACTTATGATTAAAAAATATAGAGTTAGAAAAAATGAAGATTTTTCTTTGATTATTAGTAAAAAGCATAGTGTCGCAAATGATAGCTTTATTATTTATTTTAATTCAGCTAAGGAGGGACATTCCAGAGTTGGTATATCGGTTTCTAAGAAACTTGGTAATGCGGTTGTGCGTAATAAAATTAAGCGTCAAATCCGTATGATGTTTGCCAATATCTATGATTTTGATAATGTTGAAGTTGATTTGATTGTGATAGCTCGCAAAAATTATCTGAATTATACTTTTGAACAAAATCAAAAGAGTTTGGAAAAGCTCATTAAAAAAGCTATAATGTTTTAGTATGGTCAAGGAGATCTATTTATATGAATAAAAAGAAACTAACAATTGTATTAAGTTCTATTTTTTTACTTTTGTTTCTAAGTGGATGTAGTAATAGTTCAGAACTTATCTCATTATCTACACCAGTAAGTGAAGTTACAAAGGATGGTTTTTTAACTGTTATCTTAACTTATCCTTTAGCGCAAGCTATAAACTTTCTAAGTACTAAGGTTGGTGTTTTCTGGGCAATTGCGATTGTTACACTTGTTTTAAACGCTATTATTCTTGCGTTAACATTTAAGTCAAATGTTTCTATGCAAAAGATGCAAGAAGTTCAACCTGAAATTCAAAAGATTCAATTAAAGTATGAAGGTAGAACTGATCAAGCTAGTCAACAAAAGGCAGCTATGGAGATGCAAAAGGTTTACCAAAAGTATGGTATTAACCCTATGACTTCTATGTTGGTACAATTTATTCAATTCCCTGTTTTGATTAGTATGTATGCAGCTGTTAGAAGAAGTGAAGCTGTAAAGAATGGTTCTTTCTTAGGCTATTCTCTAGATTTAACTCCAAGAGAAGCCATTTCACAAAAGGCTTGGGTATTAATTGTTATATTCATCTTAATGATCGTGTTCCAATTATTATCTGTAAGTATCGTTCGTTGGTTATCTAATTCAAGAGCTAAAAAAGAAGCTGAAAAGAAGCATAAACACTATGAAAAGCCGGCTGATAGCACTGTCTTTATGACATATGGCATGACTGCTTTCATTGGCGTAATTATGTTATCTTGGCCAACAGCTCTTTCACTATATTATTTGATTTATTCAGTAATCAATATTATTAAGTCATTTGTAATTGATAGATTGTCACATAAGGAGTAAAACATGAAAGAATATACAGGAAAAACACTTGAAGAAGTATTAAATAATATCGCTAGTAGCGCAGGCTGTGATGTTAAGGATATTACTTATGAAGTAACTAATGAAGAAAAACATTTCTTAGGAATTGGCAATAGTGTTACTGTTAGTGCCTATACTCCAAGTGATATTAAAGAATTTATCTTTGATTATTTAGGTGCTTATTTCACTGAACTTAATCAAGGCGTTTCTATTGAAATTATTATCGAGAAACAAGCTGATGATTCAAATCTATATCGTGTTGTATTAGATGCTGAAAACAATGCCATCATCATTGGCAAGAATGGTCAAACTTTAAGAGCTATTTCTACTGTATTAAAGGCAGCTGTTAACGCAACTTTTAAAAAGAGAATCAATGTTATTGTTGATGTAAATCATTATAAAGAAGATCGCTATAGAAAAGTTAAGGGTATCGCTCATAGAGTTGCCAAAGAAGTCGCAAAAACACATATCGATGCTGAACTTGATCCAATGCCTAGTGATGAAAGAAAAGTTATTCATCAATATCTACAAGATTTCAAGGGCGTTGAAACCGTATCAATTGGTGAAGGTAATAAACGTCACTTAGTTATCAAGTATAAAGAAGAAGAGTAAAGTTCGTTAATTCGAACTTTTATTTTATTTATGTATAGTTTAATTCAAAAGTTATTTATTAAAGATTTCAAGGACAGTAAAGATCCTTATACTAGAGAAAAAGTAGGCACTGTGATGTCTATCTTTTGTATTGTATGTAATTTCGTCTTAGTAGCCTTTAAATTAGTTGTATCCTTTATCACTAATAGTTTATCAATTAGAGCCGATGGCTTAAACAATTTATCTGATATGGGTTCTAATTTGGCAAGTCTTTGTGGTTTTAAGGTTGCTAGTAAGCATCCTGATAATGAACATCCTTATGGACATGGTAGAGCCGAGTATATCTCAGGACTTATCATTGGCTTTTTGATTGTCGCTATTGGCTTTTCCTCGCTTGTGGATTCTTTGAAGTCTATCTTTGTTAGAAGTGAAATTAGTTTTAATTATGCAGCCGTAATTGTCGTAATTGGTTCAATTATCATCAAGTTAATAATGGGCTTTACTAATAAAAAAGCAGGTAATTTAATTGAATCAGAAACACTATTAGCGGCAAGTAGTGATAGCTTCAATGATGTACTACTTACTTTTTCTACGCTTGTTTCATTATTTGTATATAAGTTGTTTAATGTCAATATTGATCCATACGTCGGTAGTGTTGTCAATGTTGTGGTAATTATTTCAGGTATTAAAATCGCAAGAGATGTTATTAGTATTCTTATTGGTAAGTCTCCTGATAAAGAATTAATCAAAGAAATCGAAGATGATGTCTTAAAGAATAAAGAAGTATTAGGCATTCATGATATGATTTTCCATGATTATGGACCAGGTAGTCGTTTTCTTACTTTACATGTTGAAGTCGATGCCAGCAAGGACATTGTTTATCTTCATGATAATGTTGATAATATTGAAAACTATATTTTAGGTAAGTATGGAATTCTTACAACTATTCATATGGATCCAGTTATTTTAAATGATCCTGAACTTAATAATTATAAACAAATGATTATCGAGATAGTAAAAGATATTAATCCATCTTATAGCATTCATGATTTTAGAATGGTTAAGGGTCCAACGCATACAAATCTAGTGTTTGATTTATTACTGCCAATAGATGAAAAAAGAGAACATGGTTCAATTAGAAAACAACTAAATGAAAAGGTTAGAGAAATTAACCCTAACCTTAATTTAAGTGTAAAGATTGAACATGGCTTTATCGACTAAGCATCATAATATTTAAATCAGTTGGTTTTTCTATTCCATCAACTTCTCCAGTTTCACTATATTGCCAGATATTGAAATTAGTATCAGTTTCTGGTGTGTGATGAAATTGTGCATACCATAATGGATATTTATCTAGTAGTTCCCTAGAGTATAGTTTAAGCAATGGTGTATTGGCATACAACATTACTTGATACTTATTTTCTAGAAGCGAGAAGAAGGCTTTAGTGTTATTACTTACTTCTTCAGATGTTAAATTATTGGCTCTACCATTTTCATCTTCAACAGTTTCATAGTCATAGGCAATTGGTAAGTTAATTGTTTTATCACCTAAGGTATCTAACACAAATTGTGCTTCTTGTTTAGCTTCGTCAGTGGATGTTGCTTGCGAGAAGAAATAGATGCCTATTTTTAAGTTGTTTTCTTTAGCGTCTTTATAATAGGTTTCAAACATATCATCTTTATAGATGCCACCTTCTGTATATCCTCGCCAACCGATTCTAATAAAGACAAATTCAATGCCGCTTTCTTTTACTTTCTTAAAGTCAATGGTTCCATTGTGTTCAGATACATCGATTCCTACCATGCTGGTATAGGTATCATCACTATATGTGTAATATTCTTTGGATGTATCAAACTTAGCTATTTCGTATTGTCCTGCCATTGGTATTTCAATTGCTTCTTCTTGTTTATCTTTTTTGTTTTCTGTAAGAAGAATAACGGTAATAAGTATAGGCACTAGAATTATAGGAATTATTATTTTATAGTTAATCTTTGATTTCTTTCTTTTCATAATTAATAAATATTATTAAACAAATTATTAATAGGATTGGGAATATTGTAGAGATTCTAATGCCATCTTTAATTGATTCCCCAGAGAATAAACCAACTAGTGTTGGACCACCTGAACAGCCTACATCTCCTCCTAGGGCTAATAAAGCGAATAGGGCAGTACCACCTTTTGGCAAGGCTTTAGAGGCAAGTGAGAAAGTACCGGGCCACAAAAGCCCTACAGAGAAGCCACATATGCCCATACCTAGTAATCCAATATAGGGATTGTTTGTAAAGCCAATTACTAGGTAGCTTATTAGACAAAGTATTGATGTTAAAATCATATACTTTTTAAGAGGCATCTTATCGCCTTTTTTACCATAGATTAGTCTAGATGTTCCCATCATTATCGCAAAAAACATTGGGCCTAATAAATCACCCATAGTCTTAGAAACGCCAAGACCACTTTCGGCAAATGTTGATGCCCATTGGCTTACGGCTTGTTCACATGCGCCAGATAGGATCATTAGAATTATTACTAGATAAAATATTTTAGTTGAGAATAATTCTTTAACACTCATGCCTGTTTCTTCTTCACCTAGTAAAGAAGGCACTGGTACTTTAGCGATAAAAAGTAGATTCAATAATGGAATAATTGACCAAACGACGGCTAGTATTTTCCAATTGTTTATGCCAAAGAAATAAAAGAAAATTGTTGAAATAAGTACGACGCCAACTTGGCCCCAACAATAGAATGAATGAAGTAGGCTCATGGCTTTTTCTTTATTGCCAGTAGGAATGGCTTCCATCACGGGTGAAATAATTACTTCAAGTAGTCCACCACCAATTGCGTAGATAAATACGGAAATTAAAAGTCCCACAAATGGTGTAATAACATTTGGAAGTATGGCCAATGATAATAGCCCTAAGAAAGCTAATCCATGAGCGATAAGTAATGAATTTTTATAGCCTATTTTATCTACAAAATATACAGATAGTAAGTCAATTGTTAATTGTATAGTAAAGTTGATGGTTACTAAAAAAGTGATTTGTGTTAGAGGTATGTTGTAAGTGTTTGAAAACGTTAAAAATAAAAGTGGGGCAAAGTTATTAACGATTGCCTGTACGATATAAGCTATAAAACAAGCTGTAATGGTTTTATTGTAGTTCATGATTCACCTCTTCAAGTTTTACAATGCCATCTAAATTAGACAATAAGTATTCTTTATCATCATGTGTATAGATACTGAATAGAGCTTCAGCTTGACCTTCAAATAACTCTAGCAAATCTTTTAAAT
>CAVEWG010000065.1:0-8670 GCA_963619285.1 Oscillospiraceae bacterium
TTAGTACTACTGGATAGTTACAAGCCAATTACCTTTAGGTGATTGGTAATTGACCACTTAATTGTATCGCAAAGCTATAATTATTGAAGATGAGGTGAATATTATGATAAATAAGTTATATCTAGAAATGATTAAATATGATGAAGGTGATCCTAAAAGAATACAGCATTTTACTAAAGTGCATTCTTACGCAAAGCTTATTGGAGAACTAGAAAGGTTCGAACCCAATGAGTTATTTATTCTAGAAGCAGCAGCGTTAACTCATGATATAGGCATACATATATGTGAGGAAAAGTATGGAAGTTGCGCAGGTAATCTTCAAGAGATAGAAGGGCCTTCAATAGCTGAAGAGATGTTGAATAAATTGGGGTTCGAACCTAAAGTAGTAGATAGAGTAAAGTATTTAATAGGTCATCATCATACTTATACAAATATTGATGGCTTAGATTATCAAATACTAGTAGAGGCCGATTTTATCGTTAACTTGTTTGAAAATGGTATAGATCAAAAGGCAATAGAGAATGCCTATAATAATATCTTTAAGACAAAAACCGGTAAACAAATAATGAGAGACATGTATGGATTATAAAAAAGAGATGTAGTTGCACCTCTTAATAGTCTTGGTTTAATACAAATTCTTTAAAGTAAGGTAAGATGAATTCTAATTTGCCATAGCTAACAGAAATTAGAAGGCCTTTTCTTATGAGTCTGTTTCGATATACTGAGAAAGCGTTTGATTCAAGCTTTACAATTTCTCTTATGTCTTTAATAGTATACAAATTTTCTTTGGCCATAACAGCTAGAATTTCTTTATCTTTTTCACTTAGTTCATACCAAATTTTTAGATAAGAGTATTCTCCTAAATAGTCCATAACTCTTTTTTCTATTTGTTTTTCATCTTCACCAAAATATAGCCAAGTCATATAGCCAAATACTTAAAACGCATAAGAATATCCCTTTGTCTTCTTTGCCATCTGTAAAGCTTTTTCATCGCTAATATCAAATACCGATTTATAGCTATCAGCTATAGCTCCGATGTTTAAAGAAGTCATTTCTATTCTTGGGGCCCTTAGTAAAAATGTGAGTGATTTTTCGTTTTGTAGTTCAAAGATGTTTTCGTATAAGCCAGTCATCAATAGAAATAATGGATACCCCTGTGAAACAAACATGGTAAATGCTGAACAAAATTCTCTCATGCCTTGATTATTTGTGACATCATCAATTGTGATTAAAATTCGTTTATTTAATTTCTTAACAATTTTTAAAAGCTGTTTAATTGCGGTGGTTACATCTGAAAATTTATGGGCTTTTTGTATAGATATGCCTATGCCTAAAACAGATAAATCTAATTTAGCTTCAATAATTGAAGGACTAAACAATGGCTCATCATATAGTCCAGCCGCAAAAGATAATAAAAGATCTTTGCTGTTTACATTTAAGCTCATTACTACCCAATCTTTGTTTTTTCTAAATTCATCAGAGACCGCAGCCATTAGGGTTGTTTTGCCGGATCCCCTAACACCAGTAAGCATATAGAGGGGAACGCTTGGCGTATCAGCACTAAATGAATCGATGATTTCATCCATTTGTTGATATCTTGCGATAAGTTGTTTTGGCTTTGTTTTAAAAGCTATTGTGAAGGGATTTTTTCTTCTCTCCATGTATTTCTCCTTTTATAGTCTTTTATAGTTCACTTTTTCTTTTATAGTTCTTTATAGTTTTTATAATAAAAAGAGTAACTATTTAGTTACTCTAGATACCTTTATTTTTAATGATTAAATCAACTAATTCATCATTGTTTCTTGTTCTAATAAAGAGATTAATTAATGAATCTACTTGTTCGTCTCTTCCATAGTTTAGAAGATCTTTATGAATTATATTAGATGCTGCTTGTTCCTTTTGGGTAAGTAATAAGTCATCTCTTCTAGTTCCAGATTTAGCGATATCAATGGCAGGGAATAGTCTTCTTTCTTGTAGTTTCCTAGAAAGAATTAGTTCCATGTTTCCGGTGCCTTTAAATTCTTCAAAGATAACATCGTCCATTTTAGATCCTGTATCTACAAGAGCGGTGGCTAGTATTGTTAAAGAACCTTTTTCTTTAGTGTTTCTAGCTGCTCCAAAGAATCTCTTTGGCATATATAGGGCATTAGGATCTAAACCACCTGATAATGTCTTACCACTTGATTGTTCGGTTAGGTTATAGGCACGAGAAAGTCTAGTTATAGAGTCAAGTAATATGAAGACATCTTCTCCTACTTCTACTAGTCTTTTAGCGTGTTCGATTGTCATTTCCGATACGTATTTATGACGTTGTGGTTGTTCATCAAATGTTGAATAAAATATTTCAACATTGTCACCATGTATTACTTCTTTTATATCAGTTACTTCTTCTGGTCTTTCATCAATTAACAAAACAATTAGATGAGCTTCAGGACAAGATCTTTGAATTGATAGAGCGATGTCTTTTAAGATTGTAGTCTTACCGGCTTTAGGAGGAGATACAATAAGTCCTCTTTGGCCCTTACCAACAGGAGCTATAAGGTCTACTACGCGCATGGCTAGTGATTCACCTTGTCTTTCTAGTTTTACGCGTTTGTTTGGAAAGATTGGTGTTAAATCTTCAAATGAGACTCTGTTTCTAATCATGTCTGTACTATGATAATTTATTTTGTCGATATAGATTAGAGAATAGTATCTTTCATTATCTTTTGGGTCTCTTTTTTTACCGATGATATGATCACCTTGTCTTAGTCTAAACTTTTTAATGAAAGTAGGAGAGACATAAACGTTTTCTTCATCGTTATTAAAATTGTCTGATCTTATAAAGCCAAAACCATCTTCTAGTATGGTAAGAATTCCGGATACTGGATAGCTGTTTTCTTTTTTCTTTTCTTCTAATTGTGTTAGTTTATAGATGATTTCATCTTTCTTTAAACCAGTTACATCAATTTCTTTTTCTTTGGCTAATTGTTTTAGCTCGGTTACTTTTAAATTATTTAATTCTTCAATATTCATGAAATTATTTTATCACTTAATAAGAAGTTCCTTAGGACTTATTAAAGATATTTTAATTAGAGAATAAATAGATGAAATAAATATAATTGTTATAGAAGAGATATAAACAATAAGACAAGTATTTAAATCTATTTCTAGGTTATAGTCTTTGTAAGCCATTTTACTTATTTCTAGTTCATCTATTGATTCATTACCAGCAATTTCAGCCATTAGTTCTTGTTTATTTATATTAGAGATAATCATGTTTTCGGTAATTGATGAAGCAATTTTATTGCCTATTGGAATAGATAGGATAAATGCCAAATTTGAGATTAATAAAATTTCTAAAAAGAAATTAAACATTGTCCTTATTTTAGATTGGCCAATGGATATAAAAATAGCCATGTCATGTTTTCTTTTATAAACTATTAGATTCAAAAAATTAAACAACAATAAAAACATTATTAGAATTGTGATTATAGATGTGCTTTGAAATAGTTTTGTTAAATTGTTTATTGGTTTATTTAATTTTGTGATTAACGAATTATCGTAAGTTAAGGAATAAGACATTTCGTATTCAACACCATCACCACTTATGGTGATACTTTTATAGTTTGAATTTAAGAAGTTAATTAAGACATTAGAGTATTGTTCGCCAACTAAGGTAACAATACCTTTAGTTAATTGAGAACTATCATAAACATCAATCATGTTTATCAAATCCTTGGTTAAAAGAATAGCTGAAGTGTTCTTATCATACAAATTGTTTTCATCTATTATTGTTTTGGTGGACTTGTTTTTGAATAAGCCGACAATTTCATATTCAAAAGTTTCATTGTTACTATTGGTTAATGTAACTATATCACCAATATTTAAGCTAGACAGAGTTTCATCATTTAATTTCATTAATAAATCTTCATTGACTATTATTTTATTAATGTCGTTATCGTATAAGTATCTACCTTGAGTGATAATGAAATCTTCGTTGTCAAATAGCGATTCATCACTACTATAGACATCTATATTATTTATATAGTTTTTAGAAAAGGCGTTACTTACAAATTCACAATGTAACAAAGCATGACTTTCAATGTTTTTTGTTGCATCACTTAAAGAGTCTATAAAGTTCACAAAATATAACAATTGATTTTTATATAAATTGTATTTTTCTTTATGATTATCAAATAGTTCTAACAATTGATTTTCGTATGTGTTTAAACTTGTTTTGCTTTCTAAAGTAATTGTTACTTTTGTATTGTCTTTTATTGAAGAAGAAAATTCTTCGCTTACTTTATAAAAGGTCCAATATATCATCATAAAAGTAGTTAGTATTAAGACAATAAGAAAGATAAGAATAGAATCTTTCTTATGTTCTTTTATAGATAGTGATATTCTTTTAAAGTTATTCATTCAATAAAATCTCTTTAACATTGGTTTTAAGTATTGTGATAAGTGAAATTAAAACACTTGGAATTGTTAATAGAATAGTTATTAAGACAATCGTTAATATATTTGAAATAGTCAAAGAATAAGTAGAGTCTATATTTATACTTTGTATCATGGTATTAGAGGCATTAAAATCAATATCACTTATGTTTAGCATCCTGGTTAAGAATAAACCAGAAAATAAGTAAGCTATTAAAATTGTGATTGTTAATGAAAATATTATTTTCAATAAGTATTCAATAATAAATTGAAAACATATTTCTTTTTTTGATGTGCCAAGTGTTAATAGAATGCCTATTTCTTGTTTTCTGTTTGATACGTCAAGTTCTATCATAAATAACAAAACTAGCATAGAAGCGATTAATGAGAATATAAATAAATAGTTAAACGCTTCATATACACCATCTATTCTTCCTGCTAGATCAATATAGGAATCAGCATTAGTTTCATATGTATAATTTTTGTTTTCGTCATTTATTTGATTGAAGTCTAGTATAAATTTAAAGATGTCGTTTATTGAATTTATTGTAAGCATGCCTTGTGTTAGGTATGTTGGCCCAAGGTAACAAGCATAACTTGTACATGTATCTTGTTCTATAAGGTCTACATTTTCTTTGATTATCTTGTTTAAACAATTGATTGAAATGTAATTATAGAATGATGAACTACTATAATTAGAATCCAAATTGTAGCCATCATATATGCCTACAATTTCAAATGTGTATTCTTTTGAGATGTATCTAGTGTTTCCTTCTTTTACAAATAAAGACACGACTAAATTATCGCCAACATGTAGTTCTGTGAATTTATCATCTTTATATAGAAAACTTCTACCACCTAGAACGATTTTGTAGTCGCCATTTTCGGTTTCTTCTTGAGTTAGAAATCTTCCTTCAATTAATTCACTTAAATAGTCGTAGTGTTTATCAATGAAATCTTCACTATCTATACTTATTAGATTATGGCTTTTTGCGATAATATTTCCTTGTTTTAATTGATCTATTGTCCATAGATCAGATTCGCAACTATTTTTGGCATTATCGCCATTTGGTGAGTAATCATCAAAACTTGTCTGGTATAGGATCCCATATTCTTCACTATAGTTTTCTAGAAAAAGAATCTCAGATGTTTCGTGGCTTATGTTTCCGTAGCTTTTGTATTCTTTATTTGTTAACTTATAGAAATCATCATAGGCGTTGTTTATATAATTGTCCCATTCATATTTGTTTGATTTAGTAGACGCATTAAAAGTAGACGGATTAAAACGTGTTTTTGAAGTTAGATCAGTAATGAATGCGAAATTGATATTAGGAACGCTATTTAGGTTTTGATATATTTGATTAGAATAGTTTTTAACTATAAAAGTAAAAACCAAGCAAATTAAAATCATTATCGTAATTGATATAAATAATAGTGTTTTGTTTAATTGATTTGACAATGACTTTAGAATTCTTTTAAACATAATAGATAAGAGCCCTAGCTTATACTAGGACATAGATTAATAAGATGAACAAGTGTTTTTGAGCTCAGTATATTGACCACTCCAAGTTTTGCCACAAGAACGACATGTATAGTTTTGATGAACAATTCTTTCAAGAGTATAGTCGTTTTTGTTTGCAAATCCATGGCAGCATGGTGAAGCAAATTTTAGTTTCCATTCCTCGTAGGTGATTGTAAGAGATGCGGCTCCATTACAACTAGGGCAGCGAAATACTTAATCACATAATTCAATATTGTCTGCGAATATACTTTTAACAGGATTAACTATCACAAATGATAAAACTAACAAACTGATTGAAATTTTCTTAAATAAATATTTCATAAATTATTTACTTTCGTTAATATTTGAGATAGCTATCTACATCTTTAACCTAACAAATAGAAATATATGTGTCAAAAGAAATGTGAACAATTCTTGTGAAAAAGGTGAATGAGCCATGGTTTTAGATTAATTTGTTCATATTTTTTAGATAAGATATAAAATTTAGTTGTGAACCAAGATGATTTAATAAGTATTGTAGCCCCTATGTGGAAACAATATCTTAAGACATTATTATTGTGTATATGTATATTTATATTGTTTAAATTAAATAGCGCGTTTTTAATATTTGTATTCTCATTACTAGTATATGCGATTCTTGCTAGTATGATAGAATCCACTTCTTGGCAATATAAGATAAGAAAAAATGAATATGATTTAGGATATGCTAGAATTGACTCGTTTATATTTGGCATGGCTGTTATTAATGATAACGAGGATATTGCGATACCATTTATAAAAAATATTAAACAAGGAGATGAGGTTATGGTGCTTCTTGTTGGCAATGATTATTTAATTATTAAGAAGGTAAAGAGTTATGAATAAAGTTGTGGTAATTACAGGTGCTAGTTCAGGTATTGGTAGGGCCAGTGCTTCTTATTTAACAAATAAGGGTTACATTGTCTATGGTTTATCAAGAAGAGGCGTTGATGATAACTTTAATAGTATTAAATGTGATGTTACTGATAGAGCATCTTTTGATAAAGTACTAGAAGAGATTTATCAAAAAGAAGGTAGAATAGATGCCTTGGTTAATAATGCGGGCATGGGTATTTCTGGTGCTGTTGAATATATTGATAATGATAGAACTAGGGATTTGTTTAAGCTTAACACTTTAGCATATTTTGATACATGTCAAGCTGTTATCCCATATTTAAAGGAAACTAAAGGTCATATCGTAAATATTAGTTCTATTGCGGCTATCATTCCTATTCCTTATCAAACAGCTTATTCAGCTAGTAAGGCCGCTATTAATTTGTTTACCGAGAGTTTAAGAATAGAACTAAAGGGTAGCGGCATAAAGGTTAGTGCTATTATGCCTGGCGATACTAAGACGGGTTTTACAGCTGCAAGAATCAAGGACAATAGTGATAGTGGCTATGGTGATAAACTTGCGAAGTCAGTTAGTAGGATGGAACATGATGAACAAAATGGTAAGAGTCCTTTAACTGTTTCAAAAGAGATCGAGAAAGTGTTGAATTCTAACAATCCAAAGGCTCTAATTTCAGTTGGCATAGAATATAAGTTTGTGTATTTTTTAAGCAAGACCTTACCCAATAGGCTACTTTTGTGGCTTGTGAATAAGATTTATAATAATTAATCTTTGAAAATTAGTACAATTTGTTAAAATTGTGCAAATTGAACAAATAGGCCTTTATATGGGCTTATTTTATTTCATATGTTTAATAATGAATGTAAGCGCTTAAAAAAGTTAAACTTTTGGCAAATAATGGTGTTAAAATACAAATAGATGAAAAAATCATCAAATAATTATAGAAAAGGAGAGATGATGATGAAAAAACTTTTAACAACTCTACTTGCAATCTTAATGTGTCTATCATTGGTTGCTTGTAGCAGTAGTTCTGACGGTGGTTCTACCGATGGTGGTAGTACTGCTAGTACTGGAAAGGTATATTACCTTAACTTCAAACCAGAAGCTGATGAAGCTTGGCAAGAATTAGCTAAGAAATATACTGAGGAGACTGGTGTAGAGGTAAAGGTAGTTACAGCTGCTAGTGGTAACTATGATACTAGCTTACAAAATGAATTAGGTAAGGCTACTCCAGAACTTACAATGTTCCAATTAACAAATGATGGTGCTGTTGCTACTTATGGTGAGTACTGCCTAGATCTTGCTGGAAGCGATGTTTATAATCAAATGACTACTCATGATTTTGATTTAACATTAAGTGGTGCAACAATTGGTATTGGTTATTGTTATGAATGTTTCGGTATTATCGTCAACAAGGCTTTATTAAAAGAAGCTGGTTACGATATTAGCGATATCACAAACTTTGAAACTTTAAAGGCTGTTGCAGAAGATATCCACGCAAGAGCTAGTGAACTTGGCTTTGACGCATTTACAAGTGCAGGCCTAGCTGATTCTTCTTCTTGGAGATTCTCTGGTCACTTAATTACTGTTCCTCTATACTATGAAGGTATTACTTCTAAGACTGAAATTAAGGGAACTTATTTAGATGAATACAAAAATATCTGGGATTTATATCTAAATAATTCTGCTACTGATCCTGTTGCTAATAACGAAGCAGGTGATGAAGCTGAAGCTACATTTGGTGAAGGTAAGGCTGTTTTCTATCAAAATGGTTCTTGGGAATATAGTGCTTTAACTGGTACATATGGTATAAGTGCTGATGATCTTCAAATGATTCCAATTTATGTTGGTCATGATG
>CAVEWG010000066.1:0-8561 GCA_963619285.1 Oscillospiraceae bacterium
GTTATGTTTATTATTTCTTTCTCAGAATTTTTTGCAGCCCATAGAGCCGTAACAGGTGCTACTTATATGTATTTTCCAAGTGCTGTTATTGAAATGATTGGCTATTTATGTATGACACTTCTTGCTTCATTTATCTTAAGATTTTGGGAAAGGAAGTTGGCTGGTTCTTCTTCTTATACATTAGCTAGCATAGATCAATTAGCGCCTACAGCTGGAACTTTGAATTCACCTTTAAAGGGAAGTAACTTTGATGAGCATCATAAGGAAGGTAATAATTAATGGAACCAATTATTGAAATAAAACACTTATCAAAAGCTTTTGGTGCTCATGTGGTTTTAAAAGATATCGACTTTAAAGTAAACAAAGGGGATGTAACTTGTATCATTGGTGCATCTGGGTCCGGTAAATCTACGATGCTAAGATGTATTAATTTGCTAGAAACACCAACTTCTGGTGATATCACATACCATGGCGAATCAATCCTTGATAAAAATTTTAAACAAGATTTTTATAGAAGCCATGTAGGCATGTGTTTCCAATCATTTAATTTGTTTAATAATATGACAGTTTTAGAAAACTGCATTATTGGCCAAGTTAAAGTTTTAAAGAAATCAAAAGAAGAAGCTAAACAAAGTGCGCTTATGTATCTACAAAAAGTAGGAATGGCACCTTATATCAACGCAAGACCTGATCAATTATCCGGCGGTATGAAACAAAGAGTTGCGATTGCACGTGCATTAGCTATGAACCCTGAAGTATTACTATTTGATGAGCCAACAAGTGCTTTAGACCCAGAAATGGTTGGCGAAGTACTTAGTGTTATGCAAGGACTTGCAAAAGATGGAATGACAATGATAGTTGTTACCCATGAGATGGGGTTTGCAAGACAAGTTTCAAATAGGGTGCTATTCATGGAAAATGGTGTTATTGCGGAAGAGGGAAGCCCTGAAGATATCTTTGATCATCCAAAGAATGAACGTACTAAAGAATTCTTATCTAAAGTATTAAATAAATAGATTAGCTCAAATATGAGCTTTTCTTTTTGATAAAATGATGCTATGCAAAAACAAAAAGGTTTTACATTATCTGAATTATTGATTGTTGTCGCAATTATTGCGGTGCTTGTTGCTATAGCGATACCTGTATTTACGAGTCAATTACATAAAGCTAGAGTAGCTGCTGATATTGCTAACGTTAGAAGTTATTATTCTGAACTTCAATATGAATTTCTTCAAAATGGTGGAGTTTATGACGATAGTTTGATTACTAATTTTGATGGACACTTAACAAGTGGAAAAACTTCATTTAAACTAGATGGAAATACAATTAAGCTAACTGAAGGCTATTTATGGATTGCAAAAGAAAGCGACCAAACAAAAGGTTACAATCTATATTATATTTGTAAAAAGGGAGATCATGAAATGACACTCCCTAATGATTAACTATTTAAATAACACAAACTTTTCAAGCGGAAATAATACCGCCATTTGAATACAACCAACCGCAAGTGATGCAATTGTTCTAGATAAAGATGCGAACTTTGTTGTATATAACGTGCTAACAATAACACCTTGCAACCAAGTTGAAAATAATATCAATGTAAGTAATATTACCACATAGGCTATAAAGCCTTTTTTAGTTCCTTTACCTTTAAAAGTGGCCTTCATATTCACAAAATAAGCATAAATATTTGCCAACAAGTTTGACAATAAAAAAGGCAACAAATAAGCGTAAGTAACATAATTATCGATAATATATTTTGATGGTATGTTGTTACTATAAAAAATATTGTTTAGAAATGTTGGAATCTTAACTAAACAATTATCAAATAAATAAGGTAATAAGTTAGCCAACAATAGTTGTAATAAAGTAACCGAGAAAGATACGATATTAAATTTAATAAATTCTTTTAAACTTTGTTTGTTTTCCATATCTTTATAGTAGACCTTTTTGACAAAATAAAAATTGCGTAGTTTTCAAGAAATACGCAATTATTCATACGAAATAACTCTTAAATCCTTTATTTCTTCAATCTGTTTTAAATCTTTTTTGAATTCATCAATTGTCTTTCCTAAATTGGTGATATCCAAACTAACCATTACCGGAGCTATTCCCTTTAAAGGAACAGATTGTGAGATGGTTATAATTGAAACATCTTGTTTAGATAAGGCGTCGCATACCTTAGATAAAGCACCCGTTTTATGAGACAAAGTTAAAGACAATACCAGCTTTCTTTCTTTGTTTTCTTGTTTATAAGGAAATACTTTATCTTGATACTTATAGAAAGTACTTCTAGATATACCACACTTCTTACAAATACTAGAAATATTTGAATCGCCACTTGTTAAAAGCGATTTAGCTTCTACTACTTTTTCAAAACACTTTGGTAGAAGTTCTTTATTAACTATTAAATACTCTAAAGACATCTTACTCCTTTATGATCAACTTTAACATTTTGATAGTTGATGCTTTCATCAATCGTTAAATCCTTATCGGAAATAGATAAACAAGTACTACCAGAACCTGATATTAAGAAAGCTTTGGCACCACTTTGATAAGCTAATTTCTCATATTTTTTAAAATCTTTTATCAAAGGTTTTCGATATGGCTCATGTATCTTATCCCTACTTAAAGAACCTATGTTATCTAAATCAAATGTTTCTAAAGCTTTTATTCCCTTAATCGCATTAGCTATATTAGATACGGCATCTTCTCTACTATAAGAAGTTGGTAGCACCTTTCTAGCTTCGCTTGTTTTTACTTCATATGGTGGAATCCAAACACCAAAATGCCATTTATTAGATACTTTAAGTAAAGTGGTTTTATTATTGCTACTTACACATAAGCCACCATAGATACAAGGTGCCACATTATCTGGATGTCCCTCTAAATCAGTAGCTAGCTTTAGCATTTCTTCTTTAGTTAAACAATTATTATGCAAAACACTATAAGCATATATGCCGCCAACAATCATGCAACTACTAGAACCTAGTCCTCTGCTAATTGGTACATCTGCTTTCAGTTTTACTCTTAGTGGGACTACTTTGTCTTTTTTGTATCTACAAGCTTTTTTATAAGCTTCTACAAATAAATTGTTTTTTACGTTATTATTGATAAAACCTTCAAGGACAAACTTATCACTTTCTTCTATTTCAAAATAATCATATAAAGAAAGAGCGATACCCAAACAGTCAAAACCAATCCCAAGATTTGCGCTAGTTGCGGGAACTTTATATTTAATCATTATGGCCTCCAAGTATTTTTAAAAGATACTCTTTATCTTGTTTATCAATTACTTCTTTAAATCTAACTTCTTTATTTTTTAAAGAACTTAAACTATCAGGAGCTTTTAAATTGGTATAATTTTCTAATGTTTCAATCGCGTTTAAATCATCATTTATTTCTTTATTTGTTAAACACATATAAACATCTTTAGAAAACTTAAATGGCGACGCTGTAGACAAAATAACTTTCTTATTTGTTGATTTTATCTTTTTAGAAGCTACAAGTGCTACAGCACTATGAGGGTCAACTAAGTAATGATGCTTGTCATAGTATTCTTTGATTACTTGTTTAACTTCATTTTCTTTAGCATCGACTCCAATAAAATCTTCTTTAATTGATGAAACTAATTCATAACTGATTTTATATTCTTTATTTGTTTTTAAAGAATCCATTAATTCTCTCACTAATTTATCATCTTTACTTTTTAAATATAATAGTCTTTCTAAATTGCTAGAAACAAGAATATCGATTGATGGTTCCATCGTGTTATAGAAAGGTCTATCAGCTTTATAGATGCCATTGTTTAAGAAATCAGTTAAAACATTATTTTTATTTGATGCACAAACTAGTTTTCCAACAGGAAGTCCTAATTGCTTAGCAATATAGCCAGCCAATATATCACCAAAGTTACCAGTTGGAACATAATAATCAACTGCTTCATCTTTTTCAATTTCTTGTTTATTCAATAAATCAAAATAAGCCTTAAAGTAATAAACAACTTGGGGGATTAATCTAGCGATATTAATAGAATTAGCGCTAGTTAAATGAACATCTTCTAGCTTATTAGCTTCAAGAATTTCTTTAACCATTCTTTGACAATCATCAAAGTTCCCTTTAACTGCAATAACATTTGTATTAGTACCACCTGTTGTACTCATTTGTCTTTCTTGAACAATCGATACCATTTTATATGGATATAAAACACAAATTCTAGTGTTGTCTACATCTTTAAAGCCCTCTAGAGCTGCTTTGCCAGTATCGCCACTTGTGGCACTTAATATGACGATTGGCTTTTTATCATTGTTTGCCTTGGTTAAGACATGCGGAAGAAATTGCAATGCTACATCTTTAAAAGCACATGTTGGACCATGATATAGTTCTAGAAAATAATCATCATTTACTTTTTTTAATGGCGTAATTTCAATTGTGTCAAAATTATCACCATAAGCTTTTTCTACACAATCTTTTATATCAAGTTCAGAAAAAAAGATTGAAATTATATTTGAAGCTAATTGCTTATAATCTAAATCTTTTAACTTATAGATATCATCAATCTTGTTTATTTCTTGCGGAACATAAAGTCCACCATTTTTTGCTAAACCATTTATAATAGCTGTTTTACTATCTACAATTTCATTTGCGTTTCTTGAATTTATATACTGCATAATTTTCACCTTGTTTAATAAACATAAAAATGATACTATGTTTTTTGTAAGTAAACAAGTGTACGTGAAGGAAAAACAAATGAATATTGGATTATTAGGATATGGAACAGTAGGAAAAGGGGTTTATACTCTTTGTAAGAAAAACAATATAAATGTTAAATATATATTAGTAAGAGATAAAAATAAGAAACTTGATGTTGACTCAATTCTAACTGATGACATAAATGAAATAATTGAAGACAAAGATATAGACTGCGTTGTTGAATGTATTGGCGGCAACAATCCGGCTTTTGATTATGTGTCACTAGCTTTGAAAAATAAAAAGAAAGTGGTTAGTGCTAATAAAAAAATGCTAGTTACTTATTTAAAAGAAATAAATGATTTAGCTAATGAAAATAAAGTGTCACTTTTGTATTCAAGTGCATGTGGAGGTGGAATTCCAATTCTAAGCGAGGTTAAAAAAATTAAAGAATCAGATGATATTCATAGAATCATGGGTATCATGAATGGAACCAGTAATTACATTCTTGATAGGATGCATGATGAAAATCTTGAATTTATAGATGCCTTAAAAAGTGCTCAAGATTTAGGCTATGCTGAAAAAGATCCAAGTGATGATATAGGTGGTGTAGATACCGCAAATAAAGTTGTGCTAGCATCTTTATTAGGATTTGATAAAGCTTTTAAATTAAATGATTTATTTGTTTCAGGAATAAATAATATTAGTAAAAATGATATAAGTTATTTTAAAGAAAATGGATACAAATGCGTATTATTAGGTAGTGGTATTAAAGATAATGATTCATATCAATTAAAAGTAATACCTACCATATTTAAAAACAATATTTTTTCAAGCATTAAATTAAATAACAATTGTTTCATGGTAAATAGCTCTAACTTAAATAATCTATATTTGATAGGACAGGGCGCAGGAAGCCTTCCAACAGCTAGTAATGTGATTAAAGATTTATTGAGTTCGGATTCTTATAATAAAAAAATAGAAACATTTGAAAAATGTGATTATGATATGTTGCCTTCAACCTATTACATAAGAGGCAACATTAATGAAAAATATGTTTATAAAAAGATAAGCGATAATGCTTATATAACTAAAAAAATTACTGTTAATGAATTAAAGAACATAATGACTGATAGCGATTTTGTGTGCGAGGTGTATGATGATTAAAGTATGTAAGTTTGGTGGCTCTTCTTTAGCAAGCTTTGAACAATTTAAAAAAATAAAAAATATTGTCGAAAGTGAAGAAGAAAGAAAGGTAATAGTAGCTTCGGCTTGCGGTAAGGCTTTTAAAGAAGATCATAAGGTAACTGATTTATTGTATCTTTGTTTAGCTCATAAAAAATATGGCATGTCATACGACGATATCTTGAATCAAATAGTTGCTAAACATCAATCTATTATAGATAGTCTTGATCTTAATTTTGATTTAGATAAAGAAATTGAAAGAATAAAATATTTACTAGAAAACAATAAGAATAGCGATGAAATAGTTTCCTATGGTGAATATTTATCTAGTAGATTATTGGCTTTATATTTAAATGCTGAATTTGTTAATGCGAAAGATGTAATATGCTTTAACTACGATGGAACAATTGACATCGATAGGACATATCAAAAGTTCATCCCTTATTTAAAGACATCTAAAAAAATTGTTGTGCCTGGTTTCTATGGCGCTTTACCAAATGGCGTTATCAAATTAATGAGCAGAGGAGGAAGTGACATAACAGGTGCCTTACTCGCAAATGTTTGTGATGCAACTGTATATGAAAACTGGACTGATGTATCTGGTATCTATGTATGTGATCCTCGTATTATTAAAAATCCTAAAAAGATTAAGGTAATAACTTATGGTGAACTTAGAGAAATGTCTTATATGGGTGCAAGTGTTTTACATGATGAATCTATTTTTCCGGTTAAGATTAAAAATATTCCCATAAATATCTTAAATACTAATAAACCAGAAGATAAAGGCACTATTATTGTTGCTAATGTTAATAGTTCTTTAAAAGAACTTCCAATCACTGGCATTACAGGTAAAAAAGATTTCATGGTAGTTAATATTGTTAAGTCTAATTCAAGTAGTGAAATTGGTTTTTTGAAGAAAGCACTAGATGTCTTTGAACACTACAAGATACCAGTAGTACTTGTTACTACTGGTATTGATTCTTTCTCAATTATTGTTGATAAGAATGACATTAAAAACAACGCATATGAACTTTCAAATGAGATTAAGAATAATTTGAAATGTGAAGAAGTATCAATATATGATAACTTATCACTAGTATGTGTAGTTGGTAGAGGCTTAAAAGATAGAAAAGGTATCTCTGGAGAAATATTCTCTTTACTAGGTGAAAATGGTGTTAATATTAGAACAATTTCTCAAGGCGCAGATGAGACTTCAATACTAGTTGGTGTTGATGATGAAAATTATACAAAGACAATTTCGGTAATATATGAAAGGTTTATAAAATAATGAAAATAGGTATTTTAGGTGCTACTGGAGCAGTAGGAAGACAAATGATTGAATGCTTAATTGAACAAGATATTCAAGTTGATAAATTAGTGTTATTAGCAAGCTCTAAATCAAAAGGACAAGTAATTAAATTTAAAGATCAAGATTTAATTGTTGATGAAGTTAGTCATGAATCTTTTAAAGGCTTAGATGTTGTACTTGGTGCTAGTTCAAATGAAGTGGCTAAGAGATATAGACAGGATATTGTGGATGCTGGTGCGGTATTTATTGATAATTCGAGCGCTTTTAGAATGGAAGATGATGTACCTTTAATAGTCCCTGAAATAAATGGCGAAGATTGTAAGAATCATAAAGGTGTTATTTCAAATCCTAATTGTTCAACAATTATTACACTTATGGCTATTAACGCTATTAATAAGATATCTCCTGTTAAGTGTATGATAGCCTCAACTTATCAAGCAGTATCTGGTGCTGGTAAGGGCGGCATTGATGAACTTGATGAGGAAATAAAGGATATTAACTATAAGCCTTCAGTTTTCCCATTTACCATTGCTTATAATTGCATCCCTTTCATTGGTTCTATTAAAGAAGATGATTATACAAGCGAAGAAATGAAGATGGAAAATGAAGGCCGCAAGATTTTGCATAACAAAGATCTAAGAGTAACTTGCACATGTGTCAGAGTACCTGTTAAAAGAAGCCATTGTATCTCTGTTTCTTTAAAATGCGAAAAAGATTTAACTGTGCAAGAAGTAAAAGAAGCCTTAAGCAAACAAGAAGGTGTGGTTTTATACGATGAGCCAAATGATTCAAAATATCCTATGCCACTTGTTACAAGTAATCAAGATAAGGTATATGTAGGCAGAATTAGAAAAGATAGAGTATTAGATGGTGGTATTTCTTTATTTTGTTCAGGTGATCAAATAAGAAAAGGCGCTGCTAGTAACGCTGTTGAAATCATCAAGTACCTATAATGGAAGTTAAATTATTAAATCTAGAATATAATAAAAAATTGATAAAGTTATTAAACGATAACAATATCAAGATTAATTATTTAAATGGTCCTAAACCATTAGGTATGATTATCTTTTGTGGCTTTTCTTCTTACCAATTAGATGGAATACTTTCCAAGTTAAAGAAGGAAGATATTGATATCCCCTTAAAGGCGATAGAGACTAAAGATAATATGGAATGGTCTGTTGATCATTTGTATTATGAGTTAGTAAAAGAACATATGCATTATAAGATGTGATTAGTTAATAAACTGATACCTAGGTAGTGGACTTCACTTAGACAGTGAAGTTGCCTATTATCTGGGTATTTTTTTTATGGGTAAGATATATACAAAACAAGAGATAGAGTTATTAAGTAAAAATCCTAATGTTAAATATATAAGAAG
>CAVEWG010000067.1:0-8414 GCA_963619285.1 Oscillospiraceae bacterium
TAAAATTTACTATTTTAAATCATACAAGACCTGAAACAATCAATCAAGTCAAGAGAAGGTTCCAATTATAGAATATAAATCACTTCTAAACAGCACTATTCTAATTTGTTTTTTCTAAAATAAAGTAAAACCATCAAAACATTTCTTAATGGCCTAAATAATTTTAGCTATAACCAAGAGAATCCGAAATTAATGAACTTATGTTTTAAATCTTAAAAGTAATTATCTAAAACTTTACATTTAAAACAAGAGCAAATGAAACAGATATTAGAATTGTCTTTTTATGATTATGTTCAGTCAAAACACAATAGGCAGTTAAAATATCAATTCTTTTAATGGCCCGCCCTATTAAAAAGCTTCTAATCACTAGAAGCTTCACTACCACTATTACTTGACGAAGGTAAATAGAACACCTTCTCATCACCTCTTGAAAACATATAAGCACCTCTAGCGTAGGTAGTTACATAATTTGGATCCTCTAGCTTAGTCTTAGTAGAAACTAGCGCTGCATTTTCATCTTCTAGGGCAGTTAACTCACTTTCTACTAACTCAGATTGTTTCTTAAGTGTATATAGTAATCTAACTTGTTTAAATACATTCGTAAGAAGAACTATCGCAATTACAATTAAGCCAATAGAAATTAACTTACCTGTAATCTTTGAATTTACCTTTCTTCTTTTTGTCTTTTTTACAACTTTTTCGCTCATGTCAAAATTATACATCACTGTTTTTGATTTCTTCAATAACCTCATACATTGACAAGGCATCTTGCTTAGAAGCGTTATCTCTTACTTCAAGCACTCTTACCTTGAAGCTACGATGGCCAAATTCAATGGTGATAATATCCCCTGGCTTCACTTCGCTACTCGCCTTGGCAACTCTATCATTGATTAAAAGACGACCATTTAATGCCAACTCTTTGCCAACTGTTCTTTTCTTTAAGATTCTTGCGACCTTTAAATACTTATCAATTCTCATCTTTTTACTTCTTCTAATTTATCCACTAATTTTAATATCTTATCAACAGCGTCTTTTTGATTAGCAACATATAGTTCTAGTTGATTATTCTTATAGGCAATCTTTATATCCCTACTAATTTGGTTACATAATTCAAATAGTTTTACACCATCAATATTATCAGAAAACTCTTTACTTAAAATAATTGTAAAAGTACCATCACGATTAGATATCTTACTTATATAGTTAAGACTATATAAAAGCTCTAGTTTCTTCTTTTCAAATAAAGACTTAACCTGTTTTGGCAAATGACCATATTCATCTTCAATCTTTAGATAATACTTTAATAAATCATCTTTATTATCAATTAAATCAAGCTCATGATACATGTTTAGCTTCTCATAATCATTATCCGCAAAGTTCTCTGGAATATACGACTCAAGTCTGATGTTGACTGCTTTTTTGGGGTTACCATTAGGGTTCGAATCCGATCGGTTAGGATCCTTTTGAGCCTTAATGGCTTTATTTAACATCGCAAGATATAGGTCTAGACCTACATTGTCGATAAAACCCGATTGTTTAGGTCCAAGTAAATCACCAGCACCTCTAATAGTTAAATCTCTCATCGCAATCTTGTAGCCACTTCCAAGTGTTGTGAACTCTTTAATAGCTTCTAGACGCTTTAAAGAAATTTCTTTCAATTGTTTCTTTTCCGGAATCAATAAATAGGCATAAGCTACTCTATCACTTCTACCAACTCTACCCTTTATTTGATAAAGTTGTGCTAAGCCAAAGTTTTGGGCATTATCAATAATGATAGTATTGGCATTTGGAATATCAAGACCCGTTTCGACGATAGTTGTACATACTAATACATTTATTTCGTTATTGTAAAATCTTAACATGACATCCTCTATTTGTTCCTTAGACATTTGTCCATGTACCACATCAACATTTGCGTAAGGAATTTCTTTACTTAATTTATTAGCAACTCTATCAATTTCTTCAACATTATTAAACAAATAAAACACTTGGCCCTTTCTTTCAAGTTCTCTAAGTATTACTTCCTTAATCAAGTTCTCTGATTTATTAACCACATAAGTCATAACCGGATACCTATTTAAAGGTGGTGTATCTAAAGTAGATAAACCCCTTATACCAATCAAAGACATTTGAAGAGTTCTTGGGATTGGTGTCGCACTTAAAGATAAAACATCAACTGATTCCTTTAGTTCTCTTATTCTTTCTTTATGTTCTACGCCAAATCTTTGTTCCTCATCGATAATCAAAAGACCTAAATCCTTAAACTTAACATCTTTCGATAAGACACGATGAGTACCAATTAAGATATCAACCTTTCCACAAGCTAAATCATCTAATATTTCTTTTTGTCTTTTTTCCTCAACAAAACGATTAAGTAATTCAACACGTACCGGAAAATCCTTTAAACGTGACTTAAAAGTATTGAAATGTTGTAAAGACAAAATAGTAGTAGGGCACAAATAAGCTACTTGTTTACCATTATCAACCGCCTTAAAAGCTGCACGTAAGGCCACTTCAGTCTTACCAAAGCCAACATCACCACATAATAATCTATCCATTGGCTTACTTGATTCCATATCTTCTTTTACTTCTTCAATAGCCTTTTGTTGATCATTAGTTAAGTCATAGGCAAAAGTATTTTCAAACTCTATTTGCATATCAGAATCAGCCTTGCACGCAAAACCAATGTCGCCATCTCTTTTAGCATATAATGCGACAAGTCTTCCCGCTAATTCTTCAACATTTTCTTCAACTTTCTTCTTAGTCTCAATCCATTCTTTAGAACCAAGTTTATGAAGTTTAGGCACAACACCTTCTTTAGAAACATATTTTCTAACTAAAGAAAATTGTGACAAAGGAACTAGAAGTTCTGCATTGCCCTTATAAATTATCTTTAAATAATCCAAAGAAATGCCATTTACTTCTCTTGTCTCAATGGCTACATATTGACCAATACCATATTGATCATGAACAACATAATCACCAGGTTTTAATTCTTCATAAGAATTTAAAGTACGCGCTTCTTCATATTTACTTGCGAAACGACCAACATGTTTTCTTTGTTTAAACAATTCATCATTTGTATAAACAATTAAATCATCATATTTAAAACCACCAAAACAATATGAAACAACTACGTTTATGCCTTTTTTAAAAGTATCAGTATAAACACTATATTTAATGTGTCCACTATTTAAACAATCAATTACATTTTCAGCTTGTTTACCATCTAAGACAATGATTTTATATTGGGCATTTTCTTTTTCAATAATTGAAAGCAAATACTCAATATTTCCATATGGTAAATCAAGCTCTTCGATCTTTGAAAAAGGATTAGAAAAAGGGCTACCCTTTATTACACTTTGGTTAAACAACAAGCGATTAAAGTCTTCATATACAAAAAACTTTAAAGGAAGCTTTTTTTCTTCATGCATCTCTTGTATATAAGAAATGGTTTCTTCGCTTAACAGTTTTAGATGTTCATCTATTTTTACTTTATCACTTAGATAAACATTAAAATCACCATAATCAATTAGATGTTGTTTCTTAAAATAACTATAAAAGAAATATGATGATTGTCTAAAAACATCATTAAATAAATATTCTAAGTTTAGTTCTAGTTCACCACTTGTTGTTTCTACATTTTCTTTTAAATATTCTTTTTCTTCATTAGAAAAGAAAACATCTTTGGCAAAACATATATCTACTTCATCAATTGTTTCAATGGTTCTTTGGGAATTGATGTCGAAGAATCTAATTGAATCAATCACATCATCAAAGAATTCTATTCTTAAAGGCTTTGCATAATTAATAGAAAAGACATCAATGATATAACCCCTAACCGCATAAGTCATAGGTGTCTCAACATGTATACTCTTTTCATATCCTAGTTTTCTTAGATTTTCAATTAAATTATCACGATTATAAACATCATCTTTCTTAAGATGAATAATACTATTAAATAATACTTCTTTTTCTGGTAAATGTCTTATAAAGCCATATGGTGAAGTAATTATTACCCTTGGACTACCTGTAATTATCTTATAAAGAGCGAATAATCTTTCAGCTCTATTTTCAAAAGAAGTTGCGATTTCTTCACATCTCAAAGATTCCTCAGGTAAATAAGAAACAATCTCATCTTCATCAAAATAAGAAACAAGGATATCTTTTAATCTATTAGCCATGTAGTTATTTTCTTTAACAACTACTAAAGGCGTATTACTTTCTTTACATCTTAAAGCTATTTTTAAAGCTTCTTCGATTAAAGAATTGTAAGACAAAACAAAAGGCTTGTCGCCTTTTTCTATATCTTCTACCTTAGCTAATAAATCTAAATTTTTCATCAATTAAAATTACTCATTGTCTTATTAAAGTCATTGTCTAAAGCATAAATTAACGCATCAGATGCCTTATCAACACTTTCTTCATAAGCTTTTAAATCTTCACTTTTAGTTTTGCCTAAAACATAATCAACAACCGGAATATTAGGATCTTTACCAATGCCAACTCTTATACGCTTAATATTTTGATTATGCAACAAATCAATGATATTACGCATACCATTTTGACCACCACATGATCCTGATTGTCTAAGCCTAATTTTGCCTACTGGCAAATCTAAATCATCATGCACAACAATTAAGTCTTCTACATCAATATTAAAATACTTCATAAAAGGCGCAACAGCCTCACCTGATAAATTCATAAATGTTAATGGCTTTAAAAAATACACTTTCTCGCCACCCCGATTTATACAAGTATAATCCGCATTAAATTTATTATTATCTAGCTTAATATTAAGCTTATCCAATGTCTTATCAATTACTTTAAAACCTGTATTATGTCTAGTATTTTCATACTTCTTACCAGGATTACCAAGTCCAACTATTAGCTTCATTGTTCTTCCTTACTGGGTTCTCCGCTTTGTTCTTCTTTAGTTTCCTCTATTTGTTTAGTTTCTTCCTCTATATGATACTTATCATAGATTTCTAGATCAGTAGTAAAACGATGTCCAATTAAAGTAGTAGTAAAGTCAGTAATTAATGATTCATCTCCTTCTTCAAGTGGTTCATTAGCGTAGGCAAGAAGAGACGCAGCTACTTTCTTAAAGATGCCGATTAAGTTCTTATCATATTTATAATTTGAGTATTC
Source organism: Oscillospiraceae bacterium (assembly GCA_963619285.1). Taxonomy (GTDB): domain Bacteria; phylum Bacillota_I; class Bacilli_A; order Erysipelotrichales; family Erysipelotrichaceae; genus Colivicinus. The sequence continues at coordinate 5,152 of CAVEWG010000067.1, forward strand.
ACCATTTAATAGCGTCTTTAAGAAATTAATATCATCAACGCCCTTTTCAAGTAAAGTCATATAGGCTGACTTATATACTTGATACTCAACAAAATCATTTAGTTCGTTTTCATAGGCACCAACCTTTTCATTTAGTTTGTTCATAACATCAACCATTGATTGTTTTCTAGCTTTAGATAAGATAAGAATAAGCCAAATGAATACTTCACTGTTTAATAAAACTCTATCTTTTGAAAAAGTTCCTTTTTCAAAAAAGATGTCATTCATAAAATTAGATTCTTCAATCTCATTTAATACTAAGTCACTATTCTTATCTAAGTCTTCATAGATTTTAATAAGATTTGATTTAGCCTTTAAACAAACATCTGTTTCAGTACTGATATAGCTTACAAGTTCATCATAAGCGTTATCATCATTTTTTAATATTTTTGTATAAATATCTATATATGTCTTATCCTTACGATATTGACCAACTTTCTTAAAATTATTTATAGACATTACAACTGTTAACACGATTAATATAACAAAAAATATCATCTGCATAATAAATACCTCACCTCAATATTATATATTGAATAAATTGTCATAATTTTTATTTATTTGATCAAGGAAACCAGCTTCATCAATTTCCCTTATTTCCATTATCTTTTTAGCAGTATAAACAACATTAGAAGGTTCATTTCTTTTGCCTCTATTAGGAACTGGAGTTAAATAAGGAGAATCAGTCTCAATTAGTAACTTATCTAAGGGAATATTCTTAGCAATTTCAAGTGGTTCTTTAGCGTTTTTAAAGGTTACTGGCCCACCAATCGAAATGTAATAGCCAAGCTTTACAAATTCTTTAGCAAGTTCATATGACCCGCTATAACAATGTAACACCGCTTTACATGGATGCTGCTTTAAAATATTATAAGTATCACCCAGGGCTTCTCTAGCATGTATAATAACGGGTTTATTTAATTTATTAGCGATTTCTATTTGTCTTATAAATAATTCAATTTGTTTATCTTTTGTATCCTTGTACCAATGATAATCTAGACCTATTTCACCTATCGCATCACATTTTTCCATCAAAGAAACATATTCATCAAATGTTTCATCAGACATATCAGTATATTCTGGATAAACACCAATAGCTTTCTTAAACTCTATGCCCTCTTTTTTAATATTAAGCGTTCTTTTATAGTCATCTAATGATACACATACCAACATTGCCCTAGTTACTTTATTAAGTAACATTCTATCTAATACTTCATCAAGATCTTCTAGATAGCTTTCATCATTTATATGACAATGTGAATCTAAATAATTCATTTTTACCTCACTTACCTAAACAGAAATTCTTAAACATATGATCAATTAAATCTTCTCTATATTCTCTACCTTCTATTTCACACAAGAAATGAAAGCTTTCTTCTAGATTTAACATCACAATGTCTAAAGAAGTTTCATCTATATCATTAATCATTTTCTCTAATGAATATAAAGCTTGTTTCATCAAAGAAATTTGTCTTTCATTATTCAAAATATCTTCATTAACCAAAGACACATCTTCCTTATATTCCTCATTTAAATAATCAATAAGCTCATCTATATCATTATTTATACAAGAAATATTAATACCATCATGTTTTATTAAATCCTTCTTGTTGTAGATGATGACCCTTTTCTTATCCTTAGTTAATTCAAGCAATTCTTCATCAGCTTCATCAATATTATTTCCATCAAGAACCATTAAAACTAAATCAGCTTCTTTTAAAGCTTCCTTAGACTTTTCAATACCAATTTGTTCAATCTTATCTTCACTATCTCTAATGCCGGCTGTATCAATTAAATTAAGTGAAACATGTTTTAAATTAACTACACCTTCTACTAAATCTCTTGTAGTACCCGCAATATCAGTTACAATAGCCTTATCTTGTTTAATTAGAGCATTTAATAAAGACGACTTACCAACATTAGGCTTACCAATAATAACCGTTTTAATTCCATCTTTTACTAACCTAAACCTAGAAGCCTTATCTATCATTTCTGACATTTGTTTAATCCATTTTTCACAAGAAGGCTTTACCCTTTCATTAGTCATGATTTCAACATCATCATACTCAGGATAATCAATATTTACTTCTATCATAGAAATAACATCTTTCATATCTTCCATTAAAGGATTTAACAATCTATCAATTGAACCATTAACACCTCTAATGGCACTTTTTGCCTGAAGATAATTAGACGCATTAATTAAATCATTTATCGACTCAGCCTCACTTAAATCAATACGTCCATTAAGATATGCACGCTTACTAAATTCACCAGGTTCTGCAAGTCTAGCGCCCTTGCTTAAAAGAATATTTAAAATAAGACGTGTAACATATACACCACCATGACAATTTATTTCTGCCATATCTTCTCTTGTATAAGACCTAGGACCCACAAAGAAAGAAATTAAAACCTCATCTACCATTTCTTTCTCGTCATAGATATGTCCATATTTAATCTTATTAGCCTCAATCTTTTTAATATCACTTACTTCTTTAATAATATTAAAAGTATCTTCACCAGATAATCTAACAATTGAAATAGCACCATCTTTTAAACTAGTACTTATAGCACAAATAGTATCATTTAACATATTTTAAATACCTTTCTATAGGCTCATTTATTATAATCCAATGATTACCAAAAGCCCAATTTAAAAGGTTAGCCAAAATAACACTAGGAATTAATATGTGAACTACTCGGCAACAAGTTACTGAGCTTCTTGCTTCAACCACTACTGCTAGACTAAACCAGAAGGTCTAGGCTAGTCTTACACAGTGTCCACAAGCGTTAGGTTCAGCTAGTTCCTAGCCTACCATGTTACTATAAGGTTTACGCTACAAAAGTTTCTGACTTTAGTATGCGTAGACCTTCTTTTTTTATGTTTATTGCAGCATTCTTATCACGACTTATTGTTAGACCACAATCACACTTCATTGTTCGGATTTGCAAATCTTTCATTTCAGAATGAACACTGCCACAACAATGACATATCTGACTTGAAGGAAACCATTTGTCTACTTTGACAAAATATTTTCCTCTGTCAGATAGTTTATACTCAAGCATATTTAGAAATATTCCATAGCCATTATCCAAAGTGGCTTTACCATTACCAAAGCCTTTGTTTGACATAGCTTTCATATTTAGACTTTCAACACAAACAACATCATACTGATTGGCTATCTCAGTAGATAATTTGTGTAGATTATCAAGTCTTTGATTTG
>CAVEWG010000068.1:0-8399 GCA_963619285.1 Oscillospiraceae bacterium
CATTAACTTTTACAGCATAAGTTGTGCTACCTTTTCTTTGCCATAGTTCTTTATCTTTTGTTTCATATCCTATATGAAAATCTTTTGTATCGTTCATAAAGAAACAAGAAACAAAATCTTCACTAACTACATTTTTAACTACTAATCTATCACTAGATTTATTTGTTCTAATGCCAATCAAAGAATCAGAACTTAAATCATCAAACAATACATAAGATGAAGCCATAAAAGTAGCACCTAAAAACACATCATCATCAGCACCATCTATACGCTTGTTATCGGTTATGATTACCTTGCCCTTAACAGTGGCATCTATACTATCTATCAAATAAACGCCACCACCTTCTTCAGTTGAAGTATTATTTTTAATTACCACATCTTTTAAAGTTATATTCTTGGAATTAATATGGACACCACCACCATACTTACCTGTATTGTCTGTGATATTTACGCCAGTAATAATACCGCTAGTTGAATAATAGAAAGGCTTAGAATTAACAAAGATGCCTCCACCATCACCTCTTTCTGTAACATTGTGATCAATAGTAGAGGTACCATCACCCTCAATAGAAAACCAAGAATGATCAAAGTAAATGCCGCCACCATAGCCTTTATCCTTAGTGTTGTTGTAACTAATAGATGAATTATTATTCATATGAATACGAGTACCATCAGCGGCAGAATAAATACCACCGCCGCCAGTTGAATTAGACAAGTTATGTTCAATGTGGGCATTATCCATCCAAATCTCACATTCCTGTCCATTAACTTCAACACCGCCACCTACACTTGTAGTTTCATTACCACTAAGTGAAACATTAGTTAAATATAATTTGGAACTCTCTTTCATAAAAACAGCGCCACCAGAATGCGCGTAACCACCAGTAACTAAAGCACCGCTTTTTACTGTGTTACCCTTACTATCAGTAAACTGCTTTTCTTCATCTGAACCATATAGATACAACTTAGAATTAGGATGTAAAGTAAAAATACCACCCTCATCATCACCTGATTTTTTACCATTGGATTTTTTAATAGTATACCCATCCATATAAATTATAGAAGTAGTACCCTCTACAATATTAATTTGAGCACCAAGATCCCAATCGGTAAGCATATGAATAGCTCCCTTTCTAGAACCATTCATCGCATCAGGAATACTATAGTAATACTCTGTTATTTCACCATTATCATCTTTCATGCACGCAACAGCTTCTTGTGCATAAATCTCTTTTGGAACAATTGTAAAAGTTAATAAACACAAAACAACACATTGTATTAACTTTAAAAATGATGGTTTTCTCATATGTTCGCTCTCCTTATCGAAAAGAATTATAACATTAAAATATTAGTCAATATTCACTATTATAAATATTAAAATGTATATAAAAAATCTCTGATTAAATAACCAGAGATTAGTTTATAAATATAATTAGTTCTTCTAATTAAATCATTGGCTCATCCCAACAATCAGGAGCCTTTAAATCTAATAGTTTGAATACAGTAGCCGCAATATTACTTAAACCATATTCACCATCTTTAATAGTTACATCATCAGCATTGTAGATGATAAATGGAACCTTATTTAAAGTATGAGAAGTCTTAGGTTGAAGAGGATCACTCTCCTTCTTTTGTTTCTGATACATCTCATCAGCATTACCATGATCAGCAGTAACAAGCAATACACAATCATTACGCTTACAAGCTTCCATTACTCTCTTTAGATTTAAGTCGACAGACTCAACACCAATGATAGTAGCCTCATAATCACCAGTATGGCCAACCATATCACCATTTGGATAATTAGTTCTTAAGAAAGTATATTTCTTAGAATCAATAGCTTCAACAAGCTTATCAGTAATATCGGAAGACTTCATCCAAGGTCTTTGATCAAATGGACATAAATCAGACTTGATCTCTACCCAAGTTTCCAAGTTCTCATCAAACTTTTCGCTTCTATTACCATTCCAGAAATAAGTAACATGGCCAAACTTTTGTGTCTCAGAAATCGCATAAGTAGGACAACCATACTTAACAAAATATTCTGACATAGTATCCTTAATCTCTGGAGGATTAACTAGATAATTTGTAGGAATATGCAAGTCACCATCATATTCAAGCATACCAGCATACATTACATCAACTTCCTTGCTCTTTTCAAACTTGTAACCATTGTTGTCAAAAGCACGAGAAATTTCAAGAGCTCTATCACCTCTGAAATTAAAGAAAATAACAGAATCATGATTCTCAATAGTACCAACTGGAGTATCGCCATCACAAATAACAAACTCAGGAAGATTTTGGTCATCAATATTTAACTCTTTACGATAAGTCTCAATTGCCTCAGTTGCACTAGCGAATTTTCTACCAATACCAGCAACATGGCAATCCCAGCCTTTTCTCACCATATCCCAATCAGCTTCATATCTATCCATAGTGATCTTCATTCTGCCACCACCTGAAGCAATTCTTGCATCGAAGTTAGCATCATTTAAAGAAGCCATATGGTCTTCTAAATCCTTAATATAGATTAAACCAGAAGTATCAGGAACATCTCTACCATCCATTAGACAATGAACTCTAACTCTTGTGATACCTTCTTTTTTAGCCTCACTAATCATAGCCTTTAAATGCTTGATATTAGAATGTACATTGCCATCAGATAATAAACCCAAGAAATGTAAAGTATGACCCTTAGCATTTTCAATTAACTTTTTCCAAGTCTCACTTTGGTAAATTGCACCAGACTCAATTGATTCATTAACTAGCTTTGCGCCTTGAGAATAAACTTGACCACAACCAATAGCGTTATGACCTACCTCAGAGTTGCCCATATCATCATCACTAGGCAAACCTACCGCAGTACCGTGAGCCTTAATCTTAGTCCAAGGACAATTAGCCTTTAAATAATCTAGAGTAGGAGTATAAGCATTCTTAACAGCGTTACCCTTAGTGTTATCGCTTTCGCCCACACCATCCATAACTACTAGAACAACAGGTTTTTTATTCATATAAATTTTTCCCTCTTTCCATTTAAAATATTACCATATAATTAAGCCAAGAAAGAAGGATATTTATGGACATAATAGACATGCATTGTGATACGCTCATCAGATTAAACGACAATATTAGACTTAGAAACAACAATCTACATATCGATCTTACAAGAATGAAACAAAGTAACTATCTTCTACAAAACTTCGCGATATTTACCAATATTGATAAAGTAGAAAATAGACTTCACTTTGTCCTAAAGAACATAAACAAATTCTATAAAGAAATGGAAGAAAACAAAGATTTAATCAAGCAAGTACTCACATACCAAGATATCTTAGACAACAAAAACAATAATCTAATGTCAGCTATGTTAACCCTAGAAGAAGGTGATGTCATAGACAACGACTTAGACATATTAGAACTATATTATCGACTAGGAGTAAGAATGATTGCCTTAACATGGAACTATCCCAATTCTATTGGCTACCCTAACTTTACATACAAAGAATTAGACAGATACGACATGCTAAGAGTCACAAACAAAAAAGATGGACTTACCGACTTTGGAAAAAAATACATCAAGAAATGTAATGAACTAGGAATTATCATCGACGTATCACATCTACGTGATAAAGGTTTTGATGACGTCATTGAACTTTCAACAAAACCAATAGTAGCCTCTCACTCTAATAGTAGACAAATATGTGATGTCGCAAGAAATCTAAGTGACGAAATGATACTTAAACTTCACAAAAATAACGGGGTTATGGGCATAAACTATTGCGAAGACTTCATAGATAATAATGGAAATGGCTCTGTCAAAAACATCGTAAAACACATCAATCATATCAAAGAATTAGGATGCATAGACAACATAGGCCTAGGATCAGACTTTGATGGCATTGAAACCAGAAAAGAAATGGGTGATTGTTCAAAGATTAATCTATTAATACAAGAACTTATAAACAACGGTTATTCAAATGAAGAAATAGAAAAGATATGTTATAAGAATGTACTAAGAGTTTATAAAGAAGTATTAGGATAAATTCAAAGGGAGACCATAACACCACAACGCTATTTGTCTCCCTTAATAACTAATTTTATCGTTGCCCACCAACTCTTTAGCCCTAAGTCTAGTATCAATATCGGATCCAAGTGTAGACCGCACTAGTAGGATGTCACCTACTTTCCTTCGCATTATACAAAATATGCAGTTTTGCAATAACGATTTTTGCCGAATTGTTGCTAAAGTGCTAATCATTTTCATCTAAAAATTCGCCCGCAAAGTCAAAGTATAATCCTTAACATATTTCACTGAAGTATAAAAATAAGTCACAACATTCTTCTTTTGGCGCACTTAGAAAAGGCAATATTTCAAGCAACAAAGAAAATCAAGAAGTTTTTCTACAACTACCGACTCGCTTACTTGCTATATACATTTCCTATTTTTATTATTAATTTGAAATTATCGTAATGCAAAGAATTTATTCGATAGCCCATCTATCACTTCATAGGTTTCTTTCATATCAAACCTATATGATGGAAAAGAATGTGTTAATCCCTTATTTCCTGTATAATACATCAACTTGCACTCATGCCCCTTGGATACAAGAAACTCATGATAACGTAATGTATACTTTTTCAAAAAATCTGCGTCACTTGATGTCATTAGAATAGGTGGTAAAGCTTTATATACTTCCTCGTTTTCTGGATTCATGAATTTCATAAATTCTTTATTAAAGCATTTTAAATCATAAATCTGAATTGGATATAAAGCTCCAATTAAATCCACTCTCTTTGTATAGTACATCCCACTATAACACGCCATCTTTTGAATATTCAATCCCGATACTTGACAACCAAGTACTTCTCTTAATTTGGATGATTTATGTGCCGCTACACAATATAGTGCCAAGTAGACACCAGCACTTTCTGCAACGACATTAACAGCGTTCTTGTTGCCTCCATATTCTTCAATCAATTGTTCAACTTTACAAAAACCCGAACATACATCACTAATTTCAGAACAAGCATCTGCATCTGTTAATAAACGGTAATCTAAACAAAATACCAAAAATCCTCTTTTTGCGAACTCTTGTGCGCTTTCATGTGCCAACATTTTATCTCCAACAAAAAGTCCGCCACCATGAACTTCAATAATAACCGGCCTTTTTTCTTTGGTTTCTTTTTTTGAGCGGTATATATTTAAAGAAAGTGGATTTCCATCCTTGCCTAAAAATGAAATGTCAAAAATTGCTTCTACCTCATCGTCAACTGTAGGTTTAATTCTCTCTTGAAGTTCTTTCTCTTTTTTTTGAGCTTTTTTTGAGAAGTAATATAAAACTGTCTTCATTCTTCATAACCTCCAAATTCTCAAAAGTATAAGAACAAACTTACAGTTCAAAATAATAATCGATTGAATTAGCATCAAATAAAACAGCCAGAATCTTCATGATACTGTTTAAATTTGGGATTTTTTCGTCATTATTTGGCTTCTTATTCTTACCTTCAGCAAAAAGCTTTACAAGCTCCGGTAACAATTTATTTGTACGTTCCATATATTTGATCATGCGTTCTTGTTCTTGCATCCTATTCAACATAAAATTATTTCTTTGTTTTGCAATCTCTTGAGGCGTAGGAATCCGGGTATTAAAAGCGTTATTTCTCATCATTGGAAGATAAGGCATCATAGGTGGATAAGGCATAACTGCTTGTGTTTCCTTTGTTGCCTTTTCAACTTCTTTTTTATCATTTGGCATTTGCATCATTGGGAAATAAGGCCATGCTGGCATCATTCTATTACCAATCAAAGCATCTTCTTTTGTTTTAATCATATAATCTATTTTATCTACATAATCTTTCGCTTTGTTTTGATTTGTATAAAACTTTGCGCTTCCACCCTTTGATTTAATAAACTCACCATATTTTTCCAAATCTTTATCTGTTAGATCGCTATCTTCTACAAAAACATTATCCAAACTAGCAAAATTTAGTTCTTTTGTCTTTGAAACATTCATCCAAGAATCTAACATAGAAGCATATATCACTAAGCTGTCTACATTATATTTATCAACAGCTTTGTAGAAGCGTGGATTATATCCAGACATATAAGACAGCAATATAGAATCATTCATAAGTAATGCTAAATGAAGTTGTTTTGCCAATGAGTGTGATGAAGATAAGTCCATAGAAAGACCATATAACTTGTGACTAGCCACTTTACGATCTGCAAGGCTTAATGCATAAGTGTTAATTTCTTCATCTGAAAACGCAACTGCTTCATATTTGTTTTCATCAGAGTGATACTTATGTAAAATAATACGCTTATTTAAAGCACCATCTTTTACCTCTTCAACAGGAGAAGCTTCGTATTCCACTAACAAGTCCGTCATAAAATCTGCTCCGATAACTTGTTTTAGTTGTTCTAAATTAAGCTTTGCTTCTTCTTCATCTGCTTTTGTTACACATGGTCCACTAACTACAGATGGTAATACAATTATTTTTCTTAATCCAAGAGCCTTTTTTTGTTCCACAACTTTGCGCAAAAAAGTCTCATCAATTTGATAATCTGTAAGAATTACGTCAGTGATTTTTTCATTTTTTAATAATTCAATAAACTGATCAATATCTTTGGTTAATGCATATGGACACATAGATACGCTTGCACCAGTCATATTTAATGCATAAAATGCATTCACGGCTGAAGTTGTCATTGCGCCTAATACAGCAACAACAGATTGATTTTTCTGTGTCACACCAATACTAGAAAATACTCCCGCATACTTATCCCACTCGTGGAACATCTGACGGTAATTATACTTTCTATCTTCATCAACAATCGCAATAGCATTTAGTTTATCATCGATTTCACAGTTCATCATCTTGATAATCTTGTAAAGAGGTTGCTTTGCCAAAGTACCATTCGCAATCTTTTCTTCAATTTCTTTATAAAATTTCTTTTCCTGTGTAATGAATTTTTGTTTTTCTCTAGCTATATCTGCCTGTTTTTCAAAGAACGCAAGCATCTTATCATTTGCATCTTTACTTTGTGGTAAGTTAGGTCTTGAAACATTAAACGTATGAATCAAATCATCTTCACCATAGTAAAGCATACGACTTGTCTTTCCCGCTTTTTTCAAAGCTTTTTGGAACATCAACGTATAATTATTCAAAAAGTCACCGCGTGCAGTAACCAAGAATGTCGGAGGCAAATTATCAATGATTTCTGGATGTTCTGGATTCATATACTGAAGAAATTTCTTGTCATCAACCTTATCACCATAAAATTGGCCAGCAAGGATCTCTCCTAAAATATCATCTTGATTTGTATAGAACATACCGCAAGATAAGCCTATTGCCTTAAAAGTCATATTACTTGGCTTATGTCCAATCGCATCTTGAAGTTTTTTAGACTTTTTCATCGCAGCCGTATAAATAGCAAGGAATGCACCAGCACTATCTGCTGTCATGAAAATTCTTGTAAAATCAACATCATAATCAACAATTTTTCTTCCAACGCAATCCATACCCGCACATATATCATCTAGTTGCTCACATAATGTCGCCCTTGGAGCAAGTCTATATTCAATAGTAAATACAAGATAGCCTCTTGATGCCATTTCTCTGGCAAACTTAAGTGAAATCTTACGATCACCTGTTACAAGACCACCACCATGAATACTTACAATGACAGGAAGTTCTTTTCCTTCATATTCTGGACCAATTGGTTTAAAAACATCCATTGCTAAAGGAACACCTGAACGATTTATATATGGATTATTCAATGACTCTTCAACGTTTTTTGGAGCTTCTTCCTCATTCTCTTTAGGAACCAAATTGACCATCGAAGCGATACTTTGCATCGTCTCAAGTCCAATTCTCACTGCTAAACGACGTGGTTTACTAAACTTCATTTCAGTCATTTTTTCTTCTCCCGTTTTCTTATTTACTTTGATTATTCTTCTTCTTGTGACATAAACATCGGCAAATAATTTGCCAAAGGATTACTCATCGACTGTATATTCACTCTTTTATCGTGCATATTATACATCGCAGTCATATATGGCATTTGTGGAAGTTTATTCTCTTCATAGTAACTTCTTTGATCCTCATTTATTTCCTGCATTGTAGTAAAGAAATCAGAAATTAGATTGTATGTCTGCATACTAATATTTTGCAACAATGGTGGCATAAACTGTGTAAACTGAGACATATTTTGTTCCATTTTCTCTCTTACAGCCATTTTTACTGCTTTTGTTTTAAAGAGATTGCTCGCTTTATATATTACACTGCCTTCTTGCGATGCAGCTATTGTGTTATGAACCGCAGAAGTAAGCTCTGTTGGTGCCTCGCCATTCATCCATAAGTCTTCTTGGTTTTCAACAAACTCAAGCTGTATATCA
>CAVEWG010000069.1:0-8333 GCA_963619285.1 Oscillospiraceae bacterium
ATATTTGTTTATAGAAAAAATATTTAATTTGACGGTTAGGAGTGGCATAAGGCTTAGATGTTACATATAAAGTATTATTAGCAATCCTTACAGTTGAATCAAGCGTAGTCTTGTTATCGCCATCTTTTAAGATAACAGTTACTTTCATATCACTATTGAAAGTTAGACCGTTTTCTTTATCTTCAGCTATATCAACGCAAGCTAAGTAACTAGTATTATAGGAAGCTTGATCCCCAACGCTTACAATTGTAGAAGAATCACTTCCATTTAATATACGCCAATATAAGAATAGACCTGTCTTAGTATATTCTTTTCCATCAACTTTATAAGTTAAAGTAGCTTTATCACTTAAATTAGATAAAGATTGGCCTACTGTTGGAATACCATCTATTGTTAAAGTTGCATCAGTAATTGGACTTGTATAATTAGCTGTTAGATAAATCTTTTCTTGACCACTCATAACAAAAGAAGCTACTGATTTATTTAAATCTTCTATAGTTACATCTTGCGATTGGTCCCAAGATAGAAAGCGTTTATCCTTGCTAGTAGCATCCACTAGTACTGTATCGCCCTTATAGTAAGAACCATACAATAATCCATTTAAATATACTTCACCTTGTTTAGTGCTATAACAATCAGCTTTTAAAGTTATACTAGAACTAGTGCCAGTCGCCTTAGCTTTATAAGTAGTAATTTGATTATCACTTGATTTAAATTCAACACTAAAATCACCATAAATTTCAACATTTGAACCAAACAACAAATTCTTATCGACGTTTTGTTTAAGATTTGCTACAAGTATATAACTTGTACCATATAAAGCTTTGCCACTTGCCTTTTTATTTCCATCAAACCAAGAAACGTTAACTTCAAGTTCTTGATTACCATCTTCATTAGTCCAAGTAAAAATGCCTTTTGTTGGTAAATCTTGACCTGCAACAGGTGCATCAACTTTTAAAGTTCCTTCATTTACTCCCGAATAATAATTTCTAGTAAGCTTTACATCGCTTGTTAGCATCTTAAAAGTAACAACACTTGATTTATAACTTGGCATTAAATCTTCTTTTTCTATTGCTAGAGAACTTACGCTATAGCAGTAGAAGAAATCTTTATCATCACTTTTGACAGTAACGATTTCACCTACTTTAAACCTACCTAATATTTCATCATTCACAGTAACCAAATAGGTACTAGCGCCTTTTTGTGAAGATAAAGTACCATTACTTAAATTTAGATAGTCCTCACTTGTATAAGCACTCAAGAAATAAGTTCCATCTTTATAATTAGAAACATTTTTTACTAAAGTTCTAAGATCACTAGTTTGATCAAGCCTAATACCAACTCTTGAATAAGATGAAATATCATCAAATATATATGCCTTTGTATCAAAGAAACCCGTATTTAAAAAGATATCATCATCTTCATCTACGCGTTTGTTGTTTTCGATATAGACATTTCCACTTAGTTTTACATCATCAGTGCAACTAACAAAGATACCTCCGCCTTTTCCAGGAGTATAGTTATTTTTAATGGTTGTATCTTTAATCACGGTAGCATCACTTCCAGAGCCACCGTTAATATAGACGCCACCACCTAAAGAAGCACCATTATTTTCGATTGTACAATTTATGATAGTTGCCTTAGAAACATCAACATAGATGCCTCCACCATCACCATCATATTTGATATCTTTGATATCTTTACTAACATCACCATTAGTACAATAGTTATTACGGATGGTTAAGCCATCAACCACTGATTCCCTATTTCCCTTTGAATATTCAACTTTATTATTTATATCAATACCAGCACCATGGCCCTTGGTTTTGTTATATTCAATAACTCCCGTCTTATCACTAGATTTTAAAATATTATCACCATTGCCTAGAGAAATTCCGCCACCAAAATCAATACCATAATTATAAGAAACAGTAGAACCTTCTAACATATCTACATAATTACTATTACCAAGAATGCCTATTCCACCACAATAATAATGCGTATAGTTATGAGAAATCTCTGTATTCCTTAGAATTACTGTGTTTCTTTGACCACTTATGCATATACCACCAACACTACGATAGCCATAATTGTATGACATGATAACATTTTCAAATTCAACGTAAGCATCATCGCCAAAAATTTCTAGTCCGCCACCACCAAAATTACCAGATGTAGAAATATTTCCACAAATAGCTATATCTTTTGCGTAAAATTTAGCACCATCTACCATTCTAATAGAGCCACTACCAGGAGCCTTACTGCCAGTTACTAAGCCACCTGAAGTAACACTACCACCAGAAGTTAATACGCCAAGATCATAATAGTTATAAGTAAACCTTTTACTTTCGCCACCATATAAATTCAATGTAGCACCTTCAGCTATATAGATAACACGGTTTCTAAAATCGGCATCTATCTTATGACCATTCATATATAAAGTAACTGTTTTATTCTTCTTTACAGATAAATTCTTGTTTTCTAGAATCCAGTCACATTGCATAGTGATAATTTTTCCATCGAGTGCTGCATTCCATGCATCACTTGAGCTATAGTACTTAGTACCATTTTCATCCGTTGCAAAAAGAGTATCTTTTTTATTGAAACTACTACCATCTATAATAGTTGTTTGATTTGAACCCTCTGCATTAATAATAAACGAAGTATTCATCATCATAAAAAACGATAAAAGAATAATTAATAAGGTTTGTATCTTAAATTTCTTGTGATTATATATCATAGTGACCCCTTTTTATATCTAAATTATTATAACTTAGATAAAAGGTCACAAATAAAAAATAGGTTTCCTCCAATAATTTATTAATTAAATTGTAAGACTTTTAAATAAAAATGAAAGAGTATTCATAAGATGAAAATATTTTCTTATCAATTTAGTCAAAACAAATTAAAACCCATCTTTCACTATAGGCTTAATACTAGTCAAAATAGTTGATGATGGGTTTTATAATGTTTTTGGCTACATTTAAAAAATGATAGTTACATAGTTATATTGACTTTTCCAAATTATTTATCTTCGAAAATGCACAAAGCGACACGACAATTATCTATTTCTTTATCTAATTCCTCTTGAAGTTTTGTTCTAAATTCTTCCATTTGTGTGTAAGTGCAATCAGGATTAAATTTAACATTAACATCAATTTCTAAGTCATTACCATTATAACGAGAATTAATACTACCAAAAGAAAGATATAAGTTATCCAACTTAACAATTGCCTTTAAGATTTTAAGCTGTTCAGCTTCCGGTAAAGTCTTATCAGTTAACTCGTATATCGCACGTTTTATATGTTTAAGACATCTAGACAAAAGATATAGACCAATTAAAATACTTAAAATTGGTGAAATATACCAAGTAAGTTTATTGTTTCTTAAAAGCCAAACAATCAAAATTGAGGCAAAAGTAGCACAATCAAACAATAAAGAACCAATAAAAGAATTTAGCTCACTTTCAGTTACTGCAGAGTGATGTTCCTTGTTAATTCGATATTGTCCAAACAACAATAATGAATCAAGTATGATATTAACGGTCTTTAAAATCAATACATAAATAAGCGCATCTGAAGGTTGAGATGGATCAAAAAGTTCTAATATCGAAACAAAAAGAACACACAATAAGCCACCAGTTTGGATGCTTTGGGTAAGGAAAGTTGTGATTGCTTCAAGTTTACCTACACCATAATTGTATTCAAACATTAAATTTCGACTCAATTTACGTGATTGAAACACAACAAAAGTATCACTGATGAAGCCACCTAAAGAATCCACAAAATCTAACCAAGTTAAAATCGAATTAGAAACAATAGCGGAAGTCAGGACCGCTATTAAATTCGGTATATCAATCGCAAAAGAAATACTGCTTATTTTTTGTTGTTTTTTATATGTTTGATCATTAGCCATATCTATCTTCTTTCTAAACTTAATAATTTTTACTTGTAAATAATAACACAAATAAATAAGTTTAATCGTTTTTATTTGCTTATAACAAACAAAAGTCTCCTAATGGAGACTTAAGTTAAAATTCTTTAATTAGATATTCGCCATTTGAAACATCAATTATAATCTTTTTAGCATCAGGATTTGCGATAACAAATCTAGCTAATTTAGATTCAATTTCTCTTTGAATATGACGTTTCATAGGTCTAGCACCAAAGGTTGGATCAAAACCTTCTGTAGAAATCTTAGATAAAGCACTATCAGAAATCTTAAGTTCAATATCGCTTTCTTTCATTCTGTTAACAAGTTGTCCAATAAACTTATTAGCGATATCCTTTATTACCTTTTCATTTAATGGATTAAAGATAATAATTTCATCAATTCTATTAACAAATTCTGGTTTAAACTCATTCTTCAAGGCTTCATCATATCCTTTTTTCTTCTTTTCTGGATCAGATTCAAAAGCATACTCACTACCTAAGTTACTAGTCATAATGATTACTGTATTCTTAAAGTCTACAGTAACACCCTTAGAATCAGTGATACGACCATCATCTAGAATTTGAAGCAAGATATTAAAGACATCTGGATGAGCCTTTTCAATTTCATCAAGAAGAACAATCGAATAAGGCTTACGTCTTACAGCCTCCGTTAATTGGCCGCCTTCTTCATATCCTACATAACCTGGAGGAGCACCAATTAATCTAGACACACTAAATTTTTCCATGTACTCAGACATATCGATTCTGACAATCTTATTTTCATCATCAAACAATTGTTCAGCTAAAGCCTTTGCGACCTCAGTCTTGCCTACACCTGTTGGACCTAAGAACAAGAATGAACCAATTGGTCTATTAGCATCGCCGATATTAGCTTTATTTCTCAAGATAGCATCAGATACAAGTTTAAGTGCTTCATCTTGTCCCATTACTCTTTCTCTTAAAATATCATCAAGTTTTAATAGCTTTTCTCTTTCGGTCTTTAAAAGCTTAGTAGTATCAATATGGGTCCACTTTGAAACAACCTTGGCAATAGATTCTTCATCAACAACTTCCGATAACATGTTATCATCCTTATTAGCTTCTTTAGACTCTTTTATCTTAGCTTCAAGAGATGGAATAGTTGAAAATTTAAGTTCAGAAGCCTTAGTATAATCACCTGCTTGTTCAGCATTAGTATATTCAAGCTTTGCCTTTTCTAAATCTTCTCTTAAAGTCTTACTTTGAATTAGAACCTTCTTTTCTTCTAACCATTTTTCATGTAAAACTTTATATTTATCATTTACTTCTTTTAAATCATTTTGAAGATCTTCTAGTCTTCTTAAAGCCTTCTCATCGTCTTTTTCTTTCTTTAAAGAAACTTCTTCAATTTCTAATTGTTTTTTCTTATGCTCAAGTTCATATAACTCAGTTGGCATAGAATCCATATCAACACGAGTTGCAGCACAAGCTTCATCAATTAAATCAATTGCCTTATCTGGTAAGAATCTATCGGTGATATATCTATTAGATAAAGTAGCAGAAGCGATAATTGCTTCATCTTTAATAATTACACCATGGTGAGCTTCAAAACGATCTTTTAGACCTCTTAGAATTGATATAGTTTCTTCAACACTTGGTTCATCTACTGTTACTTTTTGAAATCTTCTTTCAAGAGCTGCATCTTTTTCAATATATTGACGATATTCATCAAAAGTAGTTGCACCAATACACTTTAATTCACCTCTTGCAAGCATTGGTTTTAATAGGTTAGCAGCATCCATGGCACCACTTGTTTTACCAGCGCCTACTAGATTATGGATTTCATCAATAAACATGATTACTTGTCCATTTTTATCTTTAACAGCTTTTAGTACTGATTTTAGTCTTTCTTCAAATTCACCTTGATACTTAGCACCCGCAACAAGTGATCCTAAGTCAAGTTCATATAATTCTTTATCTTTTAAAGAAGTAGGAACATCACCATTAAAGATACGCCATGCTAGTCCTTCAACAATAGCGGTCTTACCTACACCTGGTTCACCAATCAATACGGGATTATTTTTAGTCTTACGGCTTAAAATTTCGATTACACGTCTGATTTCTTCATCACGACCAATGACCGGATCAATCTTGCCTTCTTTAACATCGATAACTAAGTTACGTCCATATTTTTCAAGTGGATTAATGTTGTTTTCATCATTTTGATTATTAATCATGTTACTTCCCCTTTCATTATTTATTTTTTCAATAAGTTGTTTCTTATTGAATTTGATATATCTTCTTAGCTCCTTAGAAATACTTGAATCATTGAATAGTTCACATACAAATAAATCTAGAGCACCTAAGAATTTATCACCTTTTTCTTTAGAATTTTTTAAAGCTTCATTATAGCTTTCATACAAATAACGGTTGATAGATGGATCTGAATTACTATTATTACTAGGTAGTCTATCTAAAGCGTTATTTGTAGCTGATATTAGTTTATTAATATCGCATCCAAGTTCTGTTAATATCTTTCGAATATCATCATCATCAAAGTAAGCTTTAAACATATGTTCATCACTTATTTCCGGATTATGATAATCTTTACAAATATTAAGAGCTTTAATTAATATTTTTTGTAATTTCTCGGTAACTTTTTCTAATTCCATATTCATCCTTTCTAGCACTTTAGACGTTAGAGTGCTAAATCAATTTGTTTTTAAAGTAAGGATTTCTCCTTACTTAAAAGATTTCTTAAACTTATCAAAAACAGACTCTTTTGAATTAGAACCCTGTAACTTCTTATAGAGTTCTTTTTCATCCTTAGATAACTTAGTAGGAATCACAACTTTGATAACACAATATTGATCACCTACAATGCTAGATCTAAGTGATTTAACACCATATCCTTTTAGCCTTAACTTTTGGCCAGGTTGAGTACCTGCTGGTACATTTAATGAACAATCGCCATTACATGTTGGAACATCTATTGTACAACCAAGGGTTGCATCCACTGCAGAAATTGGTACTTCAACATAGATATCATTTCCCTCTCTATTGAAGAAGTCATGAGGCTTAACGATAATTTCGATATATAAATCGCCATTATCGCCACCGTTATATCCTCTTTCGCCATATCCAGCAACTCTAACTTGTTGACCAGTTGAAATACCAGCTGGAATATTAATTTCTACTTTATCTGTAACACTTGTATAACCAAGGCCATTACACTCAGGACATTTATTGGTAATCTTTTTACCAGTGCCATTACAATCAGGACAATCAACCACCGATTGCATCATGCCAAATGGTGTACGTTGTTGTCTTGTGACTTTACCTTGACCATTACATGTAGGACAAGTAGTTATATCGCTAGCACTTCTAGCACCTGTTCCATTACATTTAGGACACTTACGATCAACACCAATCTTAATTGTCTTAGTAACACCTTTTACAGCTTCTAAGAATTCAATTGACATCTGAACGTATTTATTTTCACCTTTAATAGGACCTGAACGTCTAGAACTACCTCTAGAGCCAAATCCTGAGAAACCGCCCATAAAGCTAGAGAAGATATCACCTAAATCTTCAAAGCCTCCAGAGAAGCCTTCAAATCCTGAAGAACCCATGTTACCTTCAAGGCCCGCAAATCCATAGTTATCATAGATTTGTTTCTTTTGATCATCAGATAAGACTTCGTAGGCCTCATTTATTTCTTTAAACTTTTCTTCAGCATCCTTAGCTTTATTTACATCTGGATGATATTTTTTGGCTAGTTTACGATATGCTTTTTTTATTTCATCACTACTAGCACCTTTTGAAAGGCCTAGTACTTCATAATAATCTCTTTTTGCCATATTTATATCACCTCTTTCACACCAAAGAAGGAATTGCTTCCTTCTTTAAATTAATTTTTCTTTGTAAAGTCTGCATCAACTACATCATCTGCATTACCATTTGGGTTCGAATCAGAACCAGCTGCAGCTTGTTGTTGATACATTGCTTCAGACATTGCTTGAGCAGCTTTTTCAAGTTCATCAAGTTTAGTCTTTAATGTATCATAATCATTGTTGTCGATAGCTTTTTGAAGTTCATCTCTTAATGCCTTAACTTGATTCTTTTGATCTTCAGTTACATTAGGATTGTTAGCTTCTAGAGTTTGATCGATTTGAGCGATAAAGCCTTCAGCTCTATTCTTTAATTCGATTTCTTCTTTTCTCTTATCATCAGCATCCTTGTTTTCTTCAGCTTCCTTAACCATTCTATCGATTTCTTCATCACTTAAGCCATTAGGATTAGAGATTGTAATATCTTGAGACTTGTTAGTAGCCTTATCAGTAGCTGATACATGAACGATACCATTAACATCGATATCAAACTTAACTTCAATTTGTGGAACACCACGTCTAGCTGGTGCAA
>CAVEWG010000070.1:0-8272 GCA_963619285.1 Oscillospiraceae bacterium
TCACATTTCTTAAATGTATAGTCGATTAGATTTTTTATCTCACTTTGTTTAATTCCTTCTTTTAAAGAATAAATAGGCATAATGCCAAGTATTTCTTTAATGTCCTTAGTATAAAAATTAGTAGCTGTTACCTTATTGTTTCCTTCATATTTACCAATAATAACGATTTTATTATTATTAGTTTTTACCCAAGGTCTATTAAAGATAGTTACGCTAATTACTTCTTCTTCAAATAAAACTTTAAATGTAGTCTTGGATAAATTGCCTCTAAATCTAAAAGTGCTAGGATAGCTAATTAATTCGCCATCAAAGACCACTTTCTCTCCTACTTTAAAATCATCATAGTGAGTATAAGTATATTGTTCGTACTTAAAAGGATAATAGCGTAAGATATCATCACTATTATTTAGGTCTAGTCTTTGGCAGATTAATCTTCTTTTATCTGTTAGTTTTAGTTCATCCAAGTTCATATACATTAATTATAAGGAAAAAGAAATTAAATATTTAAATTATTGTTGCGCGATAAATTTGCCGGTTAAAAATGCAAAAATAGGCTATAAATAGGCTTTATTTAACAATTTAAAATAAAAATTGCCGGTTAAATGCCGGTTAAATGCCGGTTAAATGCCGGTTAAATTCGTAAGATTAATTAATACATAGTTACATTTATTTAAAATCAATTATTTTCCAATATCCAACTTTTTTTGAACCAATTCTTTCTATTTTTCGATTCTTAATAAGTTCTCCTATCGCGTTTCTAGATGTTCTTTCTTTTTGATTAATCACCATACAAGCTTTGGCATTACTTTCTAATATTCCGTTATTGTTTTCCATATAATCAAGTATCTTTGCAGCTTCTTTTGACAAAACCATTCTATTGTTTGCTCTTAAAAATATAAATGTAAAACCATATGGATATTTTTTGTAGTCCCATTTTACATTAGCCTTCTTACAACACTCATCCATTCTTTTTATTCCCCTGCCAAGAGTTTCGATATCAAAAGCCTTAAATATAATTCCTTGAATTACCTTATGTTTGGCCATTGAAGGAAGAAATTGCTCTACATAATCTATAGGTGAATATTCTTTGAATACACCAGGACTATATATTTCGAGTCGTTCTGGGTCAACAGTTATTTGATGTTGCGTTTCACTTATATAATCGCAATGAACCAAAGAATTAATTATAATTTCCCTAAGTGCTACAACTGGAATTTCTGGGATTTCTTTCCTTTGTATATCTACAATTTCTGTCCTCCAATCAATTTTTTGATATGAATATTGAATAATTGTGTCAATTAAATTAAAAATATTTCCTTCAAATCTTTTTAAATCAATTGGATCAAGTCTATCTTTTGTGGGATATTCAACCGCTTTATAAACAAGAGGTTTATTATTAGAAAACAAATAGTATCCTGCATTTGTTAGTTTTCCATCAACCATAAGATTGAGCTGAGTTAAAAGTTCTGATGAAGTATGGTCATATTTATTAATTCTTCCCATAGCCACAGATTGGCGATAAAATTTTTCAACAGCTTCTTCATCAATATAAGCTTCGCCAAATTCAGTAATTTCATTTTCCCATTTATCATTAAACTCGCAACTTTCCTTAATAAGTTCTCTTAAAACTAAAGGATCCATAAGTAAATTTTGTTGTTCTACGCGCATATAGAAAGCACCTTTATAGGCATAAGGCTTATTTGTTCCCTTAAAAGATACACTTATAATATCTTTCTTATCGTATTGTATTTTCTCGACAATAGGATATATAGCGGGTTTAATAGAATTCTTTATTCTATCAGTTAATATAGAAAGCGTATCATTCCCAACAACTTGGCCAATCACCTCGCCATTATCCTTAACACCAAAATAGATTTTTCCTTCTCCTGATTTATTAAGCATCGCAACAATAGCTTTACAAGCTTTTTCAAATTCAGCGGTAGATTCTTTAAATTCTAATGTCTCTGATTCTCTTCCTAGATTCATATCTCCTCCAATAACTTCATCTATATAGTTATTGACAAGAAACTTAAAAATTCCTACCATTTTTTAAATATTCATAAAATCTTAAGTGTATCAATAAAATTATTCTCTAAAATTGGCAAGATAAATTTGCCAATTAAATTCAAATGATAAAAATCATTAGAATAAGCAATTTTTCCTAAAACTGTGGCAAAAATATAATAAAAAGCTCTTATTTAAAGAGCTTCACTTAATACAATGGTCCCCAAAGTGGGACTTGAACCCACACTGTTTCCAACACGATTTTGAGTCGTGCGCGTCTGCCATTCCGCCATTCGGGGGTGCCTAATGATTATAACATGAAAATATTCATTTTAAAGACGCAATTAAAAGTTGACTGTTTTGACATAGATATACAAATGCATAAGTAAACTAACACTTAATAAAATAAATTCTTGAATGCTGGTAACGCCAAATAGTTTTAGATAGATAAGTACATCTAAGACAAATACTATAATAAACATCTTTTCTAATATATTAGCTTTCTTATAATCATATAGCTTATATTTATTAATATTTGTATAAGTAATAAACAATACTGAAAAGAAAGATATATAAGCACATACTTCATGTAAATTCGATATTATATTTCTATTTGCCAAATCAAAAGGAAATATACAGCCAATAATCGGGCCTAGTAAAGCTATAAGGAAATATTTTTTATTAAGCACATACGTTGTGTTGCTAAAATTAACTCCAAGCAGTATACACAACAAAAAGATAGTTATATATCCCTTCAATGTATTTGTATACATTGAAAAATTATAGATAAAAGGATCTTTATATAAAGTTATAGCCAACATATAAACAATGTTAGCTATAACTAATAAACAAGAAATTTTTTTATTCTTTATCATCTATATAATCATAAGCCAATCTTGAGGAATTATCTCTAGAAAGGTAAATTATCCCACAATACTTAAAACCGTTTTTAAGCAAGCACTTTTGCATGCTCAAATTATCTTTATGAGTATCAACTCTAATATAAGAATAATTATCTTTTACATAATCAAAGATATATTTAGCGACACCTCTACCTTTGAATTTATCATCAATCGCAATACGATGAACCGCTACATAAGCCTTATCACTATGCCATTTACCGTCATAGATAACATCATAGTTGCCATCATAATTAGTTAAGGCAAAAACACTAAGAACAGTATTATCTTCTTTAACTAAATATAAACAATCATTATTAATATTGTTAATAAATGTTTCCTTATTAGGGTAGCCATCTTGCCATTGATTAATGTTGTTGCTTTTTAAATAAGCCTTAGCTTGATCGATAATACAAATGATGTCATCAATATTATCAATGCATGCCTTAGTTATAATCATTAGCAGTTTTCTTTCTAATAGAAGGATGATCACCCTTTATAGTCTTAACACCATGAGGATAAGAGAAAGCCACTGTAATAAAAGGACCTTCAACTTTTGTAATGACACCTTCGCCAAATATCTTATGAATAACAAGGTCGCCTTTCTTATATCTAGTACTAGGTTTAGGTGTTTCTTTCTTTGACTCAAGAATTGAAGAACTTCCTTGATTAAACGGTACATCAAACACCTTAGTAATTGGTTTATCTAAATGTTCAATATATTTAGAATCTACTTCATTAATAAACCTACTAGCACTCTTGGCTTTTCCAAGTACATATGAGAAAGAAGAAGTCTCAGTTAAAGTTAATTTTTCTTTAGCACGAGTATAGGCAACATAGGCCAGTCTTCTTTCTTCTTCAACACCTTTTTGTTCAAGCTTACTACGTTCACTTGGGAAAATGCCTTCAGATAGTCCAATAACAAATACCACTTTAAATTCAAGACCTTTAGCAGCGTGAATAGTCATCAAATTAACTGATTCTCCACCATCACTTGTAGCCTTATCGGTATATAAAGAAATCATTGATAAATAATCCGCTAAAGTACTGCCTGGATAATTTTCTTGATAGTCTTCAATATCATCAATTAAAGACTTAACGTTTTCAAGCCTTTCGGTTTCATTTTCTTTTTCTAACATCGAACGATAGCCTGAGTCATCAAGTACCGCATTAAGTGTTTCTTCTAAAGATAATTTATCTAAGTTTCCGCGCCATTTTTCAACCATTTGTACAAACTTATCTAAAGTGTTTTGGCTCTTACCATATAGTCCACGTTTAATAACTTCATACATTGTTATCTTTTCTTTTTTTGCGATATCAAAGATAGTATCTACAGCCTTGGGGCCAATACCTCTTTTTGGTTGGTTAATTACCCTTTGGAAAGCTAAATCATCACCTGTGACAATTAGTCTTAAATAAGAAAGAATATCTTTTACTTCCATTCTTTCATAGAATCTAATACCACCATAGATAACATAAGGAATTCTATTTTCAATAAAGACTTTTTCTATTTCTCTTGATAAATAGTTAGAGCGATAAAGTATGGCAACATCTTTATAAGAGTAGCCTTCCCTCACTAAACTCTTAATACAATTAGCAATATAATAAGCTTCATTTGTTTCATCAATTAAAGTTTTATGAATAATTTTATCGCCATCACCATTATCAGAATAAAGATCTTTTTCAACTCTTGCCTTATTATTTTTAATTAAAGAGTTAGCTCCTTGTAAGATATTATTAGTAGAACGATAGTTTTGATTTAAAATAATTGTCTTTGTATTCTTAAAATCCTTGTCAAAGTTGACAATGATATTAACATCGGCACCACGCCAAGTATAAATAGTTTGGTCAGGATCACCTACTACATAGACATTGTCATAACACGATGATAATTGCTTAATGAGTTGATATTGTGTTTTATCAATATCTTGGAATTCATCAACATGAATATACATAAACTTTCTAGACCATTTAGCTAAAACATCTTGATGAAGTTTAAATAAACGTACTGTAAAAAGAATTAAGTCATCAAAGTCTAGAGCGTATATTGACTTAAGCCTTTCATCATAATATTTATATACTTTCGCTTTTTGAATCAAAGTTTCATTTCCGTAAGCTTGTTTTAAGGCTTCTTCAAAACTTAATTCTTCATACTTACAATTGCCAATATAATCTAAAGCACTGGCGTAAGACATATCTTTTTTATCGATATTAAATTCTTTGTATGCTTCTTTTAAAATGCTCTTTTGATCATCTCCATCAACAATCGTAAAGTTTCTAGGATAGCCAAGTATTTCTATTTCCTCTTTTAAAATACGTACGCATAATGAGTGGATAGTAGAAATGAAGGCACCATCACCTATTTCTCCTAGCATCTCGCTAATTCTTTTTTTCATTTCATTGGCAGCTTTATTAGTAAAAGTGATTGCCAAAATATTTTTAGGATTTACATGTTTTTCTTCAATCAAATAAGCGATACGCATGGTAAGTACACGGGTTTTACCAGAACCAGCACCAGCGATTATTCTTAAGTGATTAGCGTCAGATATAACTGCTTCTCTTTGAGCAGGATTTAATTGCGAATATTTAACCATAGCCCATCCATTATACAACGATTTTAATATTTGCCTAATTGTTATAAAATTGACTTATGTTATACAGTGAAAATTTTAAAGATTATCGATTATTAGATGCAGGAAATGGCGAAAAGCTTGAAGCCTGGGGACCATATATTTTAAGAAGACCTGATCCAATGGCCATATGGGAAAAAGTACATCCTGAACTTTGGGATAAGGCTGATGCCTTCTATCATCGTTCTAGTAAAGGTGGAGGTTATTGGGAATTTAAAAAGAAATTACCTGAAAAGTGGAATGTAAAATATAAGGATTTAACATTTAAAGTGTCACCTACCAATTTTAAACATACAGGTATCTTTCCTGAACAAGCTGCCAATTGGGACTTTATAAGCGAAAAGCTTGAAGGCAGAAAAGATGCTAAGGTTTTAAATCTATTCGCATATTCAGGGGCCGCTACAACTGTTGCCGCTTCTAAAAATATAACAGAAGTAGTACATGTGGATGCTGCTAAGGGCATGGTTGAATGGGCGAAAGAAAATAGAGACTTGTCGCATTTGGAAAACGAACATATTCGTTATATTGTTGACGATTGTCTTAAGTTTATGAGAAGAGAAGTAAGACGAGGCAGAAAATATGATGGTATCATCATGGATCCACCTTCTTATGGAAGAGGCCCAAATAACGAAATATTTAAATTTGAGGAACAAATTGGGCCATTAATTAAAGAAGCCATCATTTTATTAAGTGATGATCCTTTATTTCTTATTATCAATACTTATACTACAGGTTATTCATGTACAACTATCGAAAATGTCTTAAGAAGATGTTTAGATAACTCAAATCTTAAAATGAACACAAGCGGCGAAGAAATTGGCTTAAAGATTGAAGATAGTGATTATTTCTTGCCTTGCGGTTATACAACTAGGTGGTATAAATGAGTATCAAAGTCTTATATGAAGACAATCACTTGCTTGTTGTTGATAAGCCAATAAATGTGCCTATGCAAAAAGATAATTCTAACGATTTAGACTTATTCACAATGTGTAAAGACTATATCAAAGAGAAGTATCAAAAGCCAGGTAACGTTTATTTAGCTTTACTTCATAGATTAGATAGGCCGGTAAGCGGTGTATGTATATTTGCTAAAACCAGTAAAGCTGCCTCTAGACTTTCAAGTGATATCGCAAAGCATAATTTTAAAAAAGAATATTTGGCAGTTGTCCATGATAATGGTTTAAAAGATGAAGATACTTTTAAAGACAAGTTATTAAAGGATGAAAAAACCAATACGGTAAGAGTGGATAAAAACGGTAAAGATGCAAGTCTTGACTATAGAGTCTTAAATAGAAAAGATAATTTAGCACTTGTTAAGATAAATCTACATACTGGTAGATCTCATCAAATAAGAGTTCAATTTTCTTCTAGAAATCATCCTCTTTGGGGAGATCAAAGATACAACAAGAATGCTAAAGTTGGTCAACAGATTGCGCTTCATTCATATAGATTAACCATTATCCATCCTGTAACTAAAGAAGAAATGGTCTTTGAATGCGAAAATGATAGAACACCTTTTAAGGAGATGAGACAATGACAAAAAAGAAAAGAAGATTAAATGGACGTTTTATTGCCCTTGTGTGTGCTGTTTTACTTTTAGGAATATCTATTTACAAAGTTCCTCACTTTATAAATACCAACAAATTATTAGACTTAGGCTATAGTGAAGAAGCTGTAGAAGCAATCTATGACAAGGGTTTAAGAAAGACAATCTTGGAAAATGAGTACTATAGCGATTATCTAAATCAAGAAATAGTAAAAGATAATTTTAATCAAAAGTATCTAAGGCTATATACAATGTGTAACTATCTAGATGATTCTTATTTTGAATTATACGAGTCTTTAAAGGCTAAAAAAGCTTATAGCGACAGCGAACTTGAAACATTATTTGCAAGCTTAAAGGACTATGACTTAAAACCTTTATATGTCTTTGATAAACTACAAGATGAAGAAACTATAAATGAATATATAGAAGATTGTTTAAACAATGAAAATTCAAGTACAAGTTTTACCATAAGTGGTGATTATTTACATCCTTACGAAAATGTAATAGAAGCTAGTGAGCCTGATAGTATTGAAGTATATGTTTCAACTAAGTCAACAATTGGTGAATATGAACCAACTAAAAGAGTTGAGATAAATTCTTTACATGCTGTGCCTGGAATAGAGCTTGAATCTAGGGCTTTACAAGCATATGAAGAGATGTGCAACGCTATTAGAAGCGAAGACCTTAATATGGCGGTATACGCTTATCAAGGATACGTTTCATACGAAACTCAAAAACAAGCCCATATCGATGATGATTCCCAAACCGAGGCCGGCTATTCCGATTCCCAAACTGGTTTAGCTGTTTACTTATTAGCTAGTGAAAATCCTAAGGCAAGCGCCTTTAAAGATTGTAAAGTATATTCATGGTTACTTGAACATGGACATGAATATGGCTTTATTCAAAGGTTCCCTGAAGGTAAAGAAGACTTAACCGGACATAGCGCAGTATATAATTATTTCCGCTATGTTGGTGTTGATTTGGCCACCAAGATTTATGAATCGGGTTTAAGCTTTGATGAATATTATTTTCAATACATTAAATAAAGACTCATACGAGTCTTTATTTAATTAGAGCGATTGAATTATCGCCTAAGAATATATCACTAGCTTCTTGTAATTTATCAAGACTTTCAATATTTGAATAAATGCCTGTAATAATTGAATCTTTTATAAATACACAAGATGGATAAG
>CAVEWG010000071.1:0-8121 GCA_963619285.1 Oscillospiraceae bacterium
CAATATTTATTAGTCTTCTTCTTTAACTTGGCTCAAAGTTATTAGACCAAGTATCATAAATATCATCGAATAAAGAAACAACACTTTATATGAAATAAGCCTCATTAAAGTACCTGCAAGAACTGGCGTAACAATTTGAGCAGACTTCGTAGCCGTATAGTAGTAACCCGTAAACTTGCCTGTATCATTACTGTTACATAAGGATAAAACCATAGGTAGTGCATTTACATTAACAGTTGCCCAAGCTACGCCAAATAAGCCAAAGGTAATATAAGCGGGAATGTTGATTGACTTAACGATATTTCTTGTAAAGAAAGCTAAGCCAAACAAGAAAACCAATGTCGATATCGCAATCATTGTAGTCTTTTTTCTACCATATTTGGTAGATAGATTACCAATTGGAATATAAGAAACAATTGCACAAGCTGTTGCGATAAGAAGGCATGTACTAGCCTTACCAAGTCCTTCTTGTAATACTTTAGATACATAAGTTGTAAACCAAACAGTTAAAGCACTATATCCCATAAACAATAAAGAAATAGTAATTAATAAAAGTCTTAATGATTTCTTTTCTTGCTTAGAAAGACTTGAATCAACACCTACACTTTTCTTATTCCACTCAGGATGTAATTTTTCTAGTTCTTGTTTTTCCTTTGATAATTTAACTTCATTTATTGTAGAAAACAAAATAATAACCGCTATCAACATTATTATTGAAAAGATAATAAAGATAGTTTGATAATTAACATGACTTAAGTCTTTAATCTTGTTTCTTGGATATAATATACTTGCCAGTATTAAGTAAATAATTGCACCAACAGAGCCCATTAAATTTATTATGGCATTACCCTTACTTCTTAAGGGATTAGGCGTAATATCAGGCATTAAAGCTATTGCGGGCGATCTATAAGTACACATCGTAATAAGAAGTAATATTAGTATTACTATAAATAATACAAGCTTAAAAGTAGATGGACTTTGATAATATGAATTATCAATAACAGGAATAATATTCATAAGGATTACAGCCACAATAGTTCCAAATAAAATATAGGGCATACGCTTGCCAATACGTGTCTGTTTTTTATCTGATCTAGAGCCAAAATAAGGAAGTAAGAATAAAGCTAGTATTCCATCTAAAGCCATAATAAAGCCTGATATTGTTTCATTTAAATTGAAGGTATTAGTAAGCATTAATGGAATAATACCATCATACAATTGCCAAAAGCCATTAATGGACATAAAAGCCAAACCCACTAAAAGTGTTTGTTTATAATTAAGTTTCATATATCACTCCTACAACAAAGAAGAAAGTAATCTAATAACACTGATCGCAATATTCTCTACAATTCCAAAAGTTGCCTCTTGTTTACTAATTTGTTTAGACTTAGCTAAAGTATTATAGAAGTCTTGTTTAACTTCAAATAGCTTACTTGAATCATATAGATATACGCCATTTTCAAAACTAATATATAAAGAACGATAATCAATATTAATAGAACCTACTGTACATACTTTATCATCAGCGATAAATACTTTAGAATGCACAAATCCAGGTTGATATTCATAAATCTTGACACCAGCTTCTATCAATTGTTTATAGAAAGATCTGCCAATCATATAAACCATTTTCTTATCATAGATACCAGGAAGAATAATTGTTACATCAATGCCTTTTCTAGCAGTATGTATTAAGCAATTAAGCGTTTCTTCATCTAATACTAAATACGGCATCATGATATATACATAATTATTAGCGCTATTTAAAATATCTAAATAAATATTGCGGGCAACAAGTTCATGTTTAAGTGGTGAACTATAATAAGGAATAATATAACCATCGCTTGCTTTGCGATATTTCTTATTAGAGAAATAAATACTATAGTCACTATCATCATGTCTAATTGCGTTCCAATTAGTTAAAAAAGTAGTCAACATTGAATTAACGGCTGGCCCCTTTATTCTTAAGACATTATCTAGCCAATGACCATATCTTACTTTTTTATTAATGTATTCATCAGCTAAATTAATGCCACCAGTAAAAGCTACCTCACCATCAATAACTAAAATCTTACGATGATCTCTATTGTTCATAATCACATTAACAACAGGCGACACTTTATTAAAAGAAACAGCTTCTATGCCCATAGCCTCAAGCTTTTCAGCATAAGAAGCCGGAACAGTATCAATAGAACCATAGTCATCATACATTACCCTACACTTGACACCTTCTTTTACTTTTTCTTTTAAGATATCAAGCATTGCATTAAACATAACACCTTCTTCAATAATGAAATATTCCATGAAAATATATTTCTTAGCCTTTTTCATTTCTTCCAACATTATCTTAAAACCCTTTTCGCCAAGACTATAGTAATCATAATGAAAATTGCGATAAATAGGATAATTATTAGCCTTAAAGTAATTAAAATAACCCTTATGATAAGGATATTTATCATATATTTCTTCTAATACAGCTTTATCTTGTATATAGTATGAAGAAGCATTCTTTTCCTCTTCAATAATTGATTTCCAAGTCTTATTAATATATAAACCAGAAAACAAGAATAAATAAATCATTGTTCCAAAAGCTGGAAAAATTAGAATTATAAATATCCACTTAACATCAAAAGATAGTCTATCACTTATTCTTATAATGTTTATAATTGCGATAATGCCAATAATGTGTAGTATTGTCTCTATCGCAACAAATCTTGCGGTTAAATACTTATACAACAAAAAATATAATATTACTTCGCCAATTACTATTGAAAATAAAAGTATGGCACGACCATATTTGTCTTTCATAATTACAATGATAGCACAATTCAAAATAAAAGATGCCTTGCGACATCTTATTGATCTAGTTCCATAGCCATCTCTTTTAGTTTTTCTAAAGCTTCATATGCCTCTTTAGGAGCATCTTCTTTTAAATGGCACTTCTCCATATAAGGCTCTATAAACTTAAATAATTCTTCCATTTCTTCTGGAAAATACGGATACATAATATTACCTACTATTGTCCAAGTTCAAGAGACAACTCTTTTAGCTTTTCTAAAGCTTCATAAGCCTCTTTAGGAGCGTCCTCTTTTAAATGGCACTTCTCCATATAAGGCTCTATATACTTAAATAATTTTTCCATTTCTTCTGGATAATATCTAAACATTACACTACTCCTTTCTTAGCTTTTATTTCAGCTTCTATCTCGTCATATCTATTTAAAGAATACGAACTATAAGCATATTTGCTTACCTTAGCTATATTATCTTCATTTAAATTCAAAGAGTCAATACACTTCTTAGCACGTATATTTGTGTAATTTAGATAATGTGCGAAATTCTCTTGACTTATATTTCCGTACAAAGCCTTATAAACTAAAGCTTGTTTTACATGCCACATTTCATGCCTTTCAATATGTCCAAGTTTAATCCCTTCAAACTTTAGTTTTTCCTTATCAGATATTATTTCATTTAAATACACTTCATTTTCTATGGCTCTATATGAACCAAAGCTACTTATTTCACCACAATTAGACACGATGATTATTTTTAAGTTATCAATACATATTTTAAAGTCTTTCATTGCTTCATTTACATTTTTAAGAATAATATGTAGTCCTTTTGGTTTAATATGGCAAGTATTGGAAACATATACATTTGTGTAGCCTTTTAATTTATACGTTACTATTTCATGCTTCTTTAATGTAAATGTTTCTTTGGTAGTGAATTCAATTTTTCTATAGTCTTGTTTATTCATCTACTTCTTTATTGACAAGAAAAATGAAAATTCCTACCCTAAAATAAAAAATAAGTCACCATTACGATGACTTATAGATATTTACTTGTTTCTAATATAGTATTAGCTTTTAAAACTAGGTCTTTATTTGGAGGATTTACACCATCTAAACGATACTTAATGCCAAGCATTTCCCACTTATGAATACCTAAGGTATGATAAGGAAGAACCTCTACTCTTTGTACATTATGTAAAGTATCAATAAATTCTTTAGTCGCATATAAGTATTTTTCATCATCATTGATACCAGGTACCAAGACATGTCTAATCCAAATAGGCTTATTAATAGAATCAAGATACTTAATCATCTCAAGAATATTAGTATTAGGCTTACCAGTAAGCTCAATGTGTTTTTCATTATCAATATGTTTAATATCCACTAGCAACAAATCCGTTAAAGACATTAACTTATCAAACTTCTCTTTGAACGCTTGATCATCTTTATTGAATGGTTGGCCAGCAGTATCGATACATGTAGAAACATTATCATTTTTAGCTAAAGTAAACAAATCAATCAAGAAAACCATTTGAAGAAGTGGTTCACCACCAGAAACAGTAATACCACCACCATTTTTCCAATAGCTCTTATAGCGAATTGCCCTATCATATACTTCTTTAGCACTTACATTGCCTTGTCCTAATTTCCAAGTATCGGGATTATGGCAATATGCACAACGCATATTGCATCCTTGCATAAAGACAATATAGCGAACCCCTGGCCCATCAACTGAGCCAAAGGATTCACATGAATGAACTAGTCCTAAATTATTACATACGGTCATGACAAGTTCTGCTGATAACATCTAATTGTTGTTCACGAGTTAAATCAATGAACTTAACAGCATAACCAGAAACTCTAATAGTGAAGTTAGCATATTCTGGCTTTTCTGGATGTTCCATAGCATCTTTTAGTTTTTCAACACCGAATACATTTACATTCAAGTGGTGAGCACCCTTGTCAAAGTAACCATCAAGAACAGTAACTAAGTTATTTACTCTTTCATCTTCTGAGTGACCTAAAGCATCAGGGTTAATTGTTTGAGTATTAGAAATACCATCAAGAGCATATTCATAAGGCAACTTAGCAACAGAATTTAAAGAAGCTAATAAACCATTCTTTTCAGCACCATATGCTGGGTTAGCACCTGGAGATAATGGTTCGCCACCCTTTCTACCATCAGGTAAAGAACCTGTAGCCTTACCATAAACAACATTTGAAGTAATAGTAAGAATTGAAGTAGTAGCCTCAGAATTTCTATAAGTATGATTTTCCTTAACCTTTTCTAAGAAAGTCTTTAATAACCAAACAGCGATTTCATCTGCTCTATCATCATCGTTACCATATCTTGGGAAATCACCTTCAACTTCGTAGTCAACTACTAGACCATCTTCATCTCTAACAGTCTTAACCTTTGCATACTTGATTGCGCTTAATGAGTCAACAACATGGCTGAAACCTGCGATACCTGTAGCGAAAGTTCTTCTTACATCAGTATCAATTAAAGCCATTTGAGCTGCTTCATAGTAGTATTTATCATGCATGAAATGAATTAAGTTTAAAGTATTTACATAAAGCTTAGCTAACCAAGACATCATTAGATCATACTTAGACATTACTTCATCATAATTTAAATATTCAGTAGTGATTGGTTGATAGATAGGACCAACTTGCATCTTAGTCTTTTCATCCTTACCACCATTGATAGCGTAAAGAAGACACTTAGCCAAGTTAGCTCTAGCACCAAAGAATTGCATTTCCTTACCAGTTTGAGTAGCACTTACACAACAACAAATTGCATAATCATCGCCCCAAGTAACTCTCATTACATCATCGTTTTCATATTGGATAGAGCTTGTATCTACCGAAATCTTAGCAGCATATTTCTTGAAGCCTTCAGGAAGTCTTGAAGAATATAAAACTGTTAAGTTTGGCTCAGGAGAAGGTCCCATATTTTCTAGTGTATGTAAGAAACGGAAATCAGTCTTTGTTACTAGACTTCTACCATCAACACCAGCACCAGCTAAATCAAGAGTTGCCCAAACTGGGTCACCAGAGAATAATTGGTTATAGCTTTCAATTCTAGCGAACTTAACCATTCTAAACTTCATAGTCATATGGTCAACAATCTCTTGAATTTGAGATTCTGTATACTTACCAGACTTTAAGTCTCTTTCGAAGTAGATATCTAAGAAAGTAGAAATTCTACCAACTGACATAGCAGCACCATTTTGAGTCTTGATTGCAGCTAAGTAACCGAAGTATAACCATTGAGCAGCTTCATAAGAATCCTTAGCAGGACCTGAAATATCAAAGCCATAGCTTGCTGCCATTTCTTTCATTTGCTTTAAAGCAGCGATTTGCTTAGCAACTTCTTCCTTTTGACGGCAAACGATTTCATCCATGTAACCGCCACCACATTCATCAAGATCATTTTGCTTGCATTCGATTAAATAGTCGATACCATATAGAGCAACTCTACGATAGTCACCAACTATTCTACCTCTACCATAAGTATCAGGTAAACCAGTAATAATCTTGTTGTGTCTTGCAGCCTTCATTTCCTTTGTGTAACAAGAGAAAACAGCATCAGAGTGAGTTGTATGATACTTAGTGAAAATTTCATGTAATTTTGCACTTGGTTCATAGCCATACATTTGACAGCTTTGTTCTGCCATTCTGATACCACCATAAGGCATGAATGCTCTCTTTAAAGGCTTATCAGTTTGTAAACCAACAACCTTTTCTAAATCCTTATCAAGATAACCAGCACCATAAGCAGTAATATCACTTACTACTTCAGTTTCCATGTCTAGGACGCCACCCTTAGCTCTTTCTTCTTTTTGAAGCTTTTGTAGTTCATCCCATAGCTTATTAGTTGCATCTGTTGGACCAGCTAAGAAGCTTTCATCACCATTGTATGGATTGTAGTTCTTTTGAATGAAATCCCTTACATCGATCTCATTACACCACTTTCCATCAACAAAACCATTCCATTGTTCTTTCATAAAACCTCTTTCTTAAAGAATAAATATAAATATCCTTTACCGTCCCCTATTTTAATATTTTTATATATAACAATCAATAAAAATGCACATCAAAAATGACATTATTTATGAAAAAATTAACTAATTAATATAAAAAATAACAATAATTTCAAAAGCGCTTACAAATTAAACATTATTTGCGCTTATATAAATTACTCCAAAAGCATTTGGACCAATATGGGAACCAATAACAGCCCCCAAAAAATGCTTGTAATCAACTCTTATTCCGGCATCAGCCAACTTCTCAATTAGCTTATCAATATTAACTTCACTTGGTGTATATATGCCATAAACAGGATAGCTTGTATCAATCTTATCATTGACCACATTTAACACAAGCTCTTCAATTGCCGACTTAATGCCTCTAGGCTTAGAATGCAAAACAGTATTACCATCAACCACACTAACAATTGGCTTAAACTTTAACAAATTACCAATACGCATCGCAAGTGCCGAAATACGACCACCCTTAGCCAAATAATCTAAAGTATCACCCGCAATCAAATACTTAATACGTGTCTTAATAGACTCAAGTTTTTTAACAATTTCATCTAAACTATTGCCTGCATCTCTCATCTTACAAGCTTCATTTACTAATATCTTTTCACCAGCTGAGCCACTTAAAGAATCCAAGAAATAACAATTCTCTATTTCAACTGTATTTTTCATCATCACACAAGTGTTATAAGTACCAGAAACCTTAGAAGACAAAAAGATACCAAGTACTTCATCATTCTTGCTTTTAGCATCTTCAAGAATCTCTAAAATATCATTGGGAGAAGGTTGAGAAGTAATAGGAAAAACATCGCTTGTAATAAGCTTCTCAAAAAATTGTTCCTTGCTTATATCACGTGTCTCTCTAAAAGTATCACTTCCAAAAGTAACATTTAAAGAAATCATCTCTACGTTTAACTGTTTTAATTCATCAAGTGTATAATCACTTGCACTATCTGTAATAATTCTTAACATAACTCAATTTTAATAGAGTAGAGTGAAGAAAACAATATTTTGTTCTCTTCGACCCTCTCATTGCACCGTACGTACGGTTCTCGTATACGGCGCTACATTTGTATTAAATCACAACTATCTTAGATAGTATTCAAGCGGATTGACCAAACCTGGTTGGTTCGCTTTTTGTATAGCTAGAACTTTTGGGCTTATTAGGAAGTTCATTGTTTTCATACCACATTGACGATATATGCCTAGCCTAGTATTAGCACAAGCGTAGATATCTTCATCACTAATCTTGCATTTAAACATATTGTTTAGTTTTGTTAGATT
>CAVEWG010000072.1:0-8114 GCA_963619285.1 Oscillospiraceae bacterium
AGTTGCTTGTAACAAGACAAGTAATGAAGATGGTACTTATACTGGCAAGATAACATCTATTGATGAAAAGTCAATTACTTTAGCTCTAGGAGAATTATCTGAAGATGAAATGGGTGGTGGTACACCTCCAGATATGAATAACAATGATGGTTCAAACCAGAATGGTGCTCCTGAAAAACCTGATGGTGAATCAACCGATAGTTCAAATCAACCAAGCGATATGCCTACTAATAACTCTAATGGTAATGGGGGTTCGAACCAAGGCGGTGCTCCTGAGAAACCAAGTGGTGATACAACAAGTTCTGATTCGACTGAAGATACAAATGGACAAGGTGGTCCTGGTATGAATAACAATGGGGGTTCGAATCTAGATGGAGGTACTCCACCAGAAAAGCCTGATGGTGATAGTTCATCTGATACTAATGCACCAAGTGATATGCCTGATACAGGTTCGAACCCAAGTGGTGGAGCTCCTGATATGGGTGGCATGAGTAGATATACTTTTACTGAAAATGGTGAGACAGTAACTTTAACTTTAACATTTAGTGATGATTTAAGTGATACTATTTCTAGTTTAAGTGTTGATGATGTTGTAACAATTGTAGTAGAAGATGGAACTATTACAAGTGTTGAGGTAACAGAAGTTGGTGATGGTAACTTTGAACCTGGTGATATGGGCGGTTCAAGTAGTGGCACAGTTGATCAAGGTACTAGTGCTAATACTGTTGATAGCGATGTAGACGGTGAAACATATACTTCAACAGGTGATAGTGAGAATGCTTTAAGAGTTGATGGCTCTACAGTTACTTTAAGTAATATTACTGTTAATAAGGAAAGTGGTTCTGTAGATAGTCCTGAAAGCGGTGATTTCTATGGTATCAATGCTGCTTTACTTGCGACAAATGGTGCTAATGTAACTATAACTAATGCGACTATTAATAGTTCTGCTCAATGTGGTAATGGTGTATTCTCTTATGGCAGTGGTACAGTAGTTAATATTTCTGATTCTACTATTACTACTACTGCTGATAATTCTGGTGGTATTCAAACTACTGGTGGTGGTACAACCAATGCGTCTAATTTAACTGTTAATACAAGTGGTGATTCAAGCGCGGCAATTAGATCTGATAGAGGCGGTGGTACTGTTAATGTAAGTGGCGGTACTTATACTTCTAATGGCTATAATTCTCCAGCTGTTTATTCAACTGCTGATATTACAGTAAGTGATGCGACTTTAACCGCTAATAATTCTGAGGCTTTAGTTATTGAAGGACAAAATACAATTGATTTAACAAATTGTGTTGTATATGGAAATATGTCCGATGATAAAGGTACAAGTTCTTACAATAATGTACATAACGTTATGATTTATCAATCAATGTCAGGTGATGCCGAAGTTGGTGAAGCTACATTTAAAATGAGTGCTGGTAGTCTTACTTCAAACAATGGCGATATGATTTATGTTACAAATACTGATGCAACTATTACTTTAGATAATGTAACTTTGTTAAATAATGATAGTGATGCTTATTTATTAAAGGTTGTTGGTAATAGCAAGTGGGGTAATACCGGTGCTAATGGTGCGAATGTAATCTTTACATGCACTAACCAAGAACTTAATGGTGATATTCTAGTTGATACTATTTCTACTCTTAAGTTGACACTATCTAGTAATTCAGTATTTACTGGTACTATTAACATCGAAGAAAATGCAGATGCAACTTCTAGCGTAGATGATAATGTAACAGTTACTATTGAGAAAGGTTCTACTTGGAATCTAACTGGTGATTGTACAATTTCTACATTAATTAATTCTGGAACTATTAACTATAATGGTTATACTATTACACTTGCTGATGGTACTGTATTAAGTGACTAATAAAGTTTAAAAATTTAAAACAAAGGCTTAGTTCTTAATTGAATTAAGCCTTTTTTGGTGAAGTAGCAATTTGCGACTTCACGGAATTTAAGAAGCTAGCAATCAAATGTGGTTTGCGGTGCCAAATTGGCACCGCAAATTGTTTACTAATCAGCTAATAAAATATTTGTATTTGTTAAGGTTTATATCAATACAAAGCAACCAACATTAACAAAAATCACGTTTTAAGGTTGGAATTATAAATTTTCATGTCTATAAAGATATAGAGGTGAATTTATGATTGAAATAAAAAATGTATTAACTGTAGATAAAATAAGAAATTATGTTTACACGATTCGTGGACAACAAGTGATGTTGGATAATGATCTCGCAGACATATATGGCTATGAATTAAAAGTAATGAATCAACAAGTAAAACGTAATATAGAGCGTTTTCCTGATGATTTCATGTTTCAACTAAAAAAGAGCGAAATACCGGATGGATTTTTAAAGTCACAAATTGTGACTTTAAACAATAATGGAGATAAACGCGGCATGCATATAAAAAAGATGCCATATGCTTTTACTGAACAAGGAGTCTATATGTTGGCAACTGTTCTAAAAGGAGAGCTCGCTATACAACAAAGCGTATTTATTATGAGAGCCTTTAAAGAGATGTGACATTACATTATGAAAAATCAACAATTTGTTACACAAACCGAAATGAACCTAATATCATCTAGAGTTTCTAATCTATCTATTAAACTTTCTACAGTAGCTGATAGTCAAAAGAAGGTCAATAAGCGAATTGAAGAAATTAAAAACGATATAGATATCTTAAGTGATAACTTTATTACTGAAAAAGATATTAAAAACTATGTTATTTATAAAGGACAAAAATTTGAAGCCGATTTAGCATATATAAACATATATAGACAAGCTAAAAAATCAATATATGTAATCGATGATTATGTTAATTCAAAACACTAGAGTTGTTATCTCAAAAACAAGATGGAGTAAAAGTTATTCTATTTACAGAAAATAAATCTAGTAAAAGTGGTTTTTTAACAAGTTCTATAGTAAATGTTTTCAATAAACAATATCCACCTCTTAAAATAAAGCATAATACAGAAAGTCATGATAGATAGATAGTTATCGATTATAATCTACCTACTGAGCAACTATATCAATGTGAATCCTCTAGTAAAGATGCAGGTGCTAAATTATGTGCAATAAATAAGCTAGATAATAGCGCTATTATCCACCACGTAATTGATAGATTGCTGAGCCAACAAGACAAAACTATTGATTAATTTTTATATGCAAATCAATTAATTGCACCTTTTAGCACTTTTTCAAGACACTTAATTGCACCTTTTACATACTTTTAACAAGTTTAATATTAGCTTAATGGCCATAAAAATCACATATTATAGTAGGAATTAGTGGTTTTTGGATACAAACACAAAAGATTAAATAAACAAGTAAAACGAAATATAGAACGCTTTCCTGAGGAGTTTATGTTTTAACTAGTTGTGAATGAGATTCGGATTCTTTAAAGTCACAATTTGTGACTTCACGGAATATGCAAAATAAAAAAGCTCAATCTTTTATGATTAAGCCTTAATGATAACTAATTGTTAGTCTTTCTTATTGTCTTCTTTCCAAAGTTCTTCAGCTTTAGGTTTCCAACAAGATGCGTATGCTTCACATTTTCCACACAAATGCTCTACAGATTCAGGAGCTTCAAGGTCTGTTGATTTAGCACCTGTTTCTTTTACTAGTTTTGGAAGAATTTCTGGATTTTCCAACATTGGACAAGGTCTTAAATGATTTTCATTGAATGGTTGTCCCTTACGATATGCCTTGAATAGTGGTTGTTTTAGACAATCTATAAATGACATATCATGAATGTTTGCACCAGAATAGTGGATAAATACACATGGTTCTACATCACCTGCTGCATTGATATGGCAATAGATTCTGCCACCTGCGATACAACCCTGAGTAAATTCGCCATCGTTTTGGAAGTCAATTGCGAATATTTCCTTACCACCAGTTAAGCCTCTGATTTCTCTTACTCTATTCTTCATGTATTCTCTTTGTTCTGGGTTTAGTAATAAATCAGTGCTTGCGTTCATTCCTACTGGCATATAGTGGAAGTACCATGCGAAGTAGCATCCCTTATCGATAATCATATCTAGGAATTCATCACTTGTTACTACTTTATAGTTTGCGCTTGTGTAACAAATACTTACGCCAAATGGAATCTTATTTTTCTTAAGTAGGTCCATTGCGTCCATTACTTTTTGGAAGTGACCGTTACCACGTCTACCGTCGTTAGCTTCTTCAAAGCCTTCGACAGAAATAGAAACAATGAAGTTACCTACACGTTTCATTTCATCACAGAATTCTTGATCGATTAAAGTACCATTTGTGAAAGCATGGAAGGCGATGTCTTTATGTTTTTCACATAGTTTAATAATATCTTTCTTTCTAACTAGTGGTTCACCACCTGTAAATAAGCAAGCATGTGTGCCATATTCTTTAGCTTCGGTTAATACTTTATCCATATCTTCATAAGATAGGTTTTGTTTATAGCCATATTCAGCAGCCCAACAACCTGTACAATGCATATTACATGCACTTGTTGGATCCATTAGAATAAGCCATGGGATATTAACATCCAACTTATTTGCGATTTCTTGTGATTTTTGATAGCCTCTAAAACCACCTTCATATGCTGCATTTAATAAGAAAGTCTTTAAGAAATATGGGTCTGAATTTTTTACGAGTCTATTGAAATAGTGTGCCCACTTTCCGTCTTTGTCTTTTGTTAATGAATGAAGCATTTCAAAAGACTGATCTTTCCAAGTGCCTTTTAAGATATGTTCCATCTTTGTAAATAATGAATCAATAGAGTCCATTACATCGCCTTCTTGACCTTCTTTTATTACTTTATCAAGAGTTGCTTCAAAGGCTTTTCTTTCTATTGCGTGTTCAATTTTATTCATATTCTTTCCTCCGTTTTTATGGTAAAACTCTAATATTTTTTTAAAAATTGCGAGAAAATTTTTGGTGTACAAAATTGCGCAAAAGATGAGTTTTGTCCAAAAATAATAATATGTTTTACTATTTGTTTATTTGATAGAATATAGATATAGATTTAATTAATCAAATAATGAAAAAGGGGAATAATATGGCTAAGAAAAAAGCGGAAGTAGAAAACAAGGACTTGGTTCTAACAACAGAAGAACCTAAAAAGGTTACAAGAAAGAAAAAAACAGAAACTGAAAAGACAGTTACAGCTAAGAAAACAGTAAAGAAAGAAACTGTCAAAGCAGAAACCAAACCTAAAAGAGTAGTTAAAAAGAAGGTTACTGTTAAGGAAACTGTAGATAAGATTATTGAAGAAAACTATCCTGAAGTAGGTGATGGTAGGCGTCGTTCAATTGCCTTTATTGGTTCAGAGTGTTATCCATTTGTAAAGACAGGTGGACTTGGCGATGTAATGCATGCTTTGGCAAAGGAATTAAGCAAGAAAAATTGTGATGTTAAGGTAATCATTCCTCGCTATAAGTGCATAGACTATAAGTGGCAAGAAAAGATGGTATATAAGGGTTCATTCTATATGGATCTAACAAGTGATGGCACTAATTACTATGTTGGTATTATGGAATATGTAAATGATGGTGTTGTTTATGATTTTATTGATAACGAAGAATTCTTTACAAGTGGTAATCCTTATACTTCAATTATTGGTGATATTCCTAAGTATTGTTACTTCGCTAAAGCTGCTTTAGCTGCCCTAAATTATATGAATTGGGTACCAAACATTATTCATTGTCATGATTGGCAAGCTGGTTTGGTTCCGGTATTTTTAAGAGAAATGTTTAAAGACTCACCAGTAGGCAGCGCGCAAACAGTATTTACGATTCACAATCTAAGATTCCAAGGCATTTTCAATATTGACACCTTTAGGTATTGGACAAATCTTTCATATGAAGTCTTAAGCAACGACGCGATTAGATGTGGTAGAGATGATGTTAATATGCTTAAGGCTGGTATTTCTTATAGTGATGCGGTTACTACTGTTAGTGAGACTTATGCAGGTGAGATT
Organism: Oscillospiraceae bacterium; assembly: GCA_963619285.1. Classification (GTDB taxonomy): domain Bacteria; phylum Bacillota_I; class Bacilli_A; order Erysipelotrichales; family Erysipelotrichaceae; genus Colivicinus. The sequence continues at coordinate 5,979 of CAVEWG010000072.1, forward strand.
CAAACGAGTGCTTATGGTGAACAACTTGATGGTCATCTAAGATATTATTCTTATAAATTAAGAGGTATTGTTAATGGAATTGATTATGACATTTGGAATCCTTTAAAAGATGAGCTTATTGTCAATCAATATGATGATACAAATTGTATTGAAAATAAGCGTTTGAATAAACTTGCTTTACAAGAAGAATTAGGACTTGTAAAAGATGAAGGTAAGATGGTAATTGGTTTAATTTCTCGTCTTACAGATCAAAAAGGCTTAGACCTAGTTAATTCAATTGTTTCTGATTTGATGGATGGCAATACACAAATAGTAGTACTTGGTACAGGTGATCCATATTACGAGAGCTCATTTAGATATTATGAAGAAGTATATAAAGGATATTTCTGTGCAAATATTATGTATGATGAAGGTAGAGCTCATAAGATTTATTCAGGATGTGATTGTATCCTTGTTCCTTCAGCATTTGAACCATGTGGTTTAACGCAACTTATTGGTATGCATTATGGTGCTATTCCAATTGTTAGAGAAACTGGTGGTTTAAGGGATACTGTTGAACCATACAATGAATACGAAAATGTAGGAAATGGCTTTACATTTGATAGATATGATGCAGGTTTATTATTAGACGCAATCAATAGGGCTAAGGAATGTTTCTTCATGCATAGAGATAACTTTAATGCGATGGTTATTAGAGATATGCAAAAAGATGTATCTTGGTCAAGTTCTGCTGATAAGTATAGAAATTTATATCTAGAGTTAACAAATTGGGATTAATGAAAAGGCTTACATTAATTTATTAGCATTTTATTAGCAATTCCAAATAAAAATAATCCCCTTAAGGCATACAATAATACATGTTGTCAAAGGGGATTTTTTATGAATATTATGTTATCTTTGTCAATTGCGATTCTTGCAGGATTGCTTATGACAAGAGTTTTAAAGATTTTTAAATTACCAGCAGTAACAGCTTATTTGATTGCGGGTATTATTGTAGGGCCTTATGTCTTGGGTCAATTAAATATTGAAGGCTTAGGTTTTCTTACTCTAGAAGAAGTAGAAAAATTATCAATTGTTTCTGATGTTGCCTTAGGCTTTATTGCCTTTTCAATTGGTAATGAATTTAGACTAGAAGAATTAAAGACAATTGGTAAACAAGCTTTTGTAATAGGTATTGTGCAAGCCTTAGTTGCGGCTTTATTAATTGATATTGCTTTGGTAGGCATTGCTTTAGTACATCCTGATACTTTAACAATAGCTCAAGCTATTACATTAGGTGCCATTGGTACAGCTACCGCTCCTGCAGCCACACTTATGGTTGTTAAACAATATAAGGCTAAGGGTAAACTAGTTGATTTACTTCTTCCTATTGTTGCCTTAGATGATGCGGTAGGTTTGGTTGTTTTTGCGATTTCATTTGGTATCGCTAAGGCACTTACTTTAAATAGTTTTGATTTAGTTTCTATTTTAGTTAATCCCTTGCTTGAAATAGTATTTTCACTTGTTTTAGGTGCATTACTAGGCGCTTTATTAAATTGGCTAGAGAAACTATATAATTCAAATCATAATCGTTTAAATATTACAGTTGCCTTGGTGTTTTTAGCTGTTGCCTTGTCGCAACTAAAGATTAATTTATTTGGTGATGAAATTGGTTTCTCATCACTTCTTGTATGTATGATGGCTGGTACTGTTTTCTGCAACCTATGTCCATTAAGTGAAGATATTATGGAAAAGATTGATAGATGGACTAATCCCTTATTTGCCTTATTCTTTGTAATATCTGGTGCTGAACTAGAACTTGGCGTTTTAACTTCAATTAGCGCTGTACTTGTAGGTTTAGTCTATATCATTACAAGATCTTTAGGTAAGTACTTTGGTGCTTATTTTTCAGCTAAGGCTACAGGTTGCGATAAGGAAGTATATGACAACTTGGGCATTTGTTTATTGCCTCAAGCTGGTGTAGCACTTGGAATGTGTGTACAAGCTACTGCTTTAGGGCAACAAGGTACTTTAATTAGAAACATTACTTTATTGGCGATTTTAATATATGAATTAGTTGGACCACTATTGACTAAGCGCGCACTTGAAAGAGCTCATAATATTACGGAAATGCCAGAAGAAGTTAAAAACAGAAGA
>CAVEWG010000073.1:0-8076 GCA_963619285.1 Oscillospiraceae bacterium
CTTTATATCATCAAAAGTATCTACTGTATATAGTTTTAAGCTTTCTTTTAGACCAGGTTGTCCATATAAAGTAACAATCTTGTTGTCTGATAAATTAATTAACTTACCATTTTCTAATGAAATATTAGAGAACTTATCTTCATCTAGAATTAATATCGTTAAGCAAATAAACGGTACTTGAACATTATTTTTTGGTGTTGAATTATTCTTATAAGTGAAAACTATTTTTATATGACCTGACTTATGAGCTAAATCAGTTGGATCTATTTGTTTATCATCAAGATAATAAGCGATATTAACGCTTACTGGCAAGTCTTTATTTGTGGTTCCTTTATAAGTAATATCACTTCCATGGTTTTCAAATACTATTTGATTATCTTTTATCTCATAGTTTTCATCACCACTTTTATTAATCACGTCATCAAGACTTAAGACATCTATCAAAGAACCATCTTCTTTGGCCTTTAATGTTACTTCTACTTCGGTCTTCATTACATTGCCACTAGGATCAGCACTAACGTATACACTTTCCACTTTATCAGTTTCTAAATCTGTTTTCTTATAAGTGTAAGATGTATCTTCTACACTTGTATATTCTTCATTGATACCGGTTATAGTTGTTTCTTCTGCGTCTTGTTTACAAGCGGTAACGCTTATAAGTAATAAACATATACAAATTAAATTAAATATCTTATTCAACATTTTTAAGTGCCTCATCCTTTCTAACTTTGCCTATTCTTCTAAATTCAAATAACGCAACAATAGCGTATATTAATACATTTGAAACAAACATCTTAGGCCCAATATCTCCATCAACTACTATTGGTAACCATCCAGCTATTTCTATAAAAAAGACTTGTTCAAATAGTTTTATAAGTGGTCCATAACAAAATGGTATCGATATTAATGCTCCAAACATCACCACAATAGTTGTAGAGATAATATACAGTCTTCCTATTTCTAGATTTGAGTAGCCTAGTATCTTAGACATCGAAATAGCCAAACTGTTTTTTTCAATAATCATCTTTGAAAGAATAAATAATACTAACGCAAAGACAATAATCGCAAAATAAGTATAAAGAGAAATCATTTGCCCCATAGAACTTAATAATTGTGTGGACAAAGAAGAAGTTGATTCAGCTGTTATAACCTGACTTATATATTCATTATCAATATCTTCTATTGGACTATTTGATAAGTAGCCAACATAAGTGCCCTTGCTTAATTCAAAAATGTCATTTAAAGTATCAATATTTAAATAAAATTCAAGTGAGGCATTATTATCACTAATACCTGTTACCTTAAAGGTATAAGTATCAGTTTTATAGGCTTCATAAACTGTAAAGTAACTGCCTATATCTAAATCATATTTAGAAGCCATTGCCCTAGATACATAACAATCATCACTATTTAAGTTATATTTAAAATAATTACTGTTATTGACGATGCCAAAACAATTAACGTCATCTTCTTTATAGATATCACCTTTTTTAATCTTTAAAGAATAGAAAGAAAACTTTTCAGCACTTTCATTTTCCGTTTGTATCTTATTAGAGAAATCAATTAAATTAATACTAGCTTCTAGCTTATGGCTTGAATCACTAAGTGATAAGGGCATATTTAATATTGTCTCATATGGAGCCACTACACCCTCTTTAGCTATTTCAATATAATTATTTAACAAATTAGGAAAAGCTAAACCAAAGAAGAATAATAGATTAGCAAATAGAATACCAATTATTAAAGTAATATATGCATTCTTATTTTGAATGATGATACGTGTTCTAAATCTAGTAAAAAATGGTATCTTATGTTTAAGTTTAATGGCATGTCTATTTTTATGTTTACTTAAATCTCTTCGCATAAACTTTAAAGGTTTTAACTTTAAAGTTTTACTTAACACAAGATAATTGATAATAAACATTAAGACAATAGGTACTACACTTACTAAGATAAAAGTTTTAGTTTGAAAAGTCGTGGTATATTTAGCCAAAGAATAATTGGCAAAATAAACACCTTGCATATAAGATTCAATGACAGTATAGCCTAAAATATTACCAACAATAGCGCCAAGTATAGAGATTATAAAAGGCATCAAAATATAGTGCATCACAAGTTCATTATTGGTATAACCACTAGCCTTTAAAGTACCAATTACTGTTGATTCTTTTTGAATAGTATTAGTAATTGTAATAGAAGAAATATAGGCAATTAGTATAAGCATCAAATATAAGAAGATATACATGCTTGCCCCATCACTTTCACAATCCTCTGCTACAAAAGTAATAGCTTTATTATCATATGAAGGTATAAATTCTTCTATCTCTGTATTTTCTACTAAGATATCTTTTAAATCATCATTCTTATCTCTTAAAGTAATGTCATCATATTCATTGTTGTATTTATATACATAACGATAAGTAATATCACCACTATTTAATTTCTTAAAGCCATCACTTGTTAATAAACCCACTCCAAAAGTAATAGAGTTCATCATCATTTCATTGTTATTAGAGAATAAGGAACTGTAGTCAACCAAAGAAACAGTGCCTACTACTTTATATGAAATATTTTCATAACTGATATAATCACCAATTAAGATATTGTTGTTTTCACCATACAGCCTTTCAATTGCGATCTCATTTTCGTTTTCAGGAAGTCTACCATCAAATACCTCTTGTAGATCTATTTCAGTTCTTATCTTATAGAAACGCAAAGTTGTATTATTAATTACTTCATCAATATAGAATTGTTCATAGACTTTTAAATCGTTTTCTTCAATTAATTTAATTTGCGCATTATTTAGTTTCTTTTTAGTAGTAAATAAACCTGACTCTTGTTTTAGTTTAATAACATTCTCATTCATGGTTTTCATAACTGAGTTATTAGCTACTTCAAAGCCAGATACAGCACTTATCATTAATACCAATAATAAGAAAATCACTAAATACTTAGCGAAATCGTTTTTAATGGCTCGTTTATATCTTTTGTTTAAAGGATTTTTCATTACCACTCCAAATCCTTTGCCAAAACTTTAGAATTATTTATATAGTTATCAATGATTCTACCGTCCTTTAATTTAACTACTCTATCAGCCATATATTTAATCGCATCATTATGAGTAACCATTAAAATAGTTGATCCATATTTTTGATTAACTGTTTCAATTAATTTTAAAATCTCTTTTGAAGTATTGTAGTCTAAAGCACCAGTTGGTTCATCACATAATAAAATATCTGGATTTTTAATAATAGCTCTACCGATTGAAGTACGTTGCTGTTGGCCACCTGAAAGTTGCGATGGCAGTTTATCTTGATGTTCCTTTAAGCCTAACGTATCAATTAATTCATCCAAGTCTAAGGGCTTTTTAGATAGATAAGCACCTACTTCAATGTTTTCTCTTACTGTTAAATCAGGAATTAGATTATACATTTGAAAAACATAGCCTAAATGATTTCTTCTAAATCTAGTAAGCTTAGAATCATTCAATGAATTCATTTCTTCATTGTTAATGATAATGGATCCACTATCACATCCATCAATGCCACCAATGATATTTAAAAGTGTTGACTTGCCAGACCCTGAAGGACCGAGTAATACACAAAACTCACCTTTTTCAACCTCTAAAGATAAATCATGTAGTACTTCTACTCTATTTTCTTTTTCACCAAAGCCTTTATTTAAATCCTTTATACCTAAAAACATAATGTCTCCTAGTTAGCTATTGCTAACTGTATTGCACAAAAATAGTTAGCATATGCTAACTACATTCTACCTAAATAAATAAATTTGTCAAACAAAAAAGGCATATCTTTTAAGAAATATGCCTCTATTAAATCTTAGTTTAGATTTTAAACTATTTAGCTTTAATTTTCTTACAATTGCTGTAGTATTCCCAAACAACAATACAAGACACAACAGCTTCAGCAAGTGCTAACCAAGAAGTTTCGCCCTTTGTCATTGAGATAATGATGAATGGAACACTTATTACTTGAAGAACTAATAGAACTAAGGCTACAGTGATATGAGCTGTTCCTTCGTTTTCACCCTTAACTTCTTTTAAACCTTTTGCGCCCAAATATAAATCAAGCACAACATCAATGCCATAAGCAACACAAGAACCAATTAAAACTTCCTTTGCGTTTTCAATAGTACTAGTATCAACCTTGTTCATTGATACAATTAAAAATACAATAAATACTACATCTAGTACTGCAAGAAAGTAAAAGAAATAACTTGCATCCTTAACCGCTTTTTTCTCTTTTTCCATGAAAAAGTCCCCCTTTTAACGTTCTAATTATAACACCAATATAAAAAGACTGAACTTTGGTCATATTTTAGTTCAGCCTTAATATTGAGTTTTATTTGCCTAGAACTTTCTTACATCTATCGCATAATCCTTCAGGATCAGTTGAATCAGTAATGTTCCAACATCTAGGACAAACCACACCACTTACTTTTTCTACTTTAACTTCACAAGTTTCATATTTTGTAAGTTCATCATTTGTATAATCTACTTTAGAAACAATTAGCCATTGATTAACTTTATCACCAAAGTTCTTATCAAGTAATGTCTTATCTTCATCACTTACATTTAGATAAACATGGGCTTCTAAAGACTTACCAATAGTCTTGTTTTGTCTAGCTTCTTCTAATGCTTTTAATACATCATCTCTTAATTCATGAAGTCTAGCAAAGTCAGCTTTAACTTCTTCACTGTCATCATAAGTTGCACTTTCTGGGAAATGAGTGTAATGAACACTTGTTTCTTCTGGTTTATAGAATGAATATACTTCATCAGTTGTGAATACTAGTACTGGAGACCATAACTTAACTAAAGCATCGATCGCTTGTAATAGAACAGTTTGAACTTGTTTTCTTCTTAAACCCTCATCACAATATAAGATATCTTTAGCATAGTCACAATAATAACTAGATAATTCATTAGTCATGAAATTAGTCATAGTATTTGTAGCTAAGACAAAGTCATAGTTAGCATATGCATCTTTTACCTTAGTAATCATTTCATTTAGACTAATTAGAATATATTTATCAATTGGTTCTAGTTCCTTATAGTCAAGTAATTCACCTTCATAATCACTTGTAACACCAAGTAAGAATCTAAATGTATTTCTAATCTTACGGTATTGGTCTGATACTTGTTTTAAGTTAGAATCACCAATTCGCATATCAGCCTTAAAGTCTTCACTTGCTGCCCAAAGTCTTAAGATATCAGCACCATATTTATTGATGATATCAAGTGGGTTAACAACGTTACCAACTGATTTATGCATTGCCTCACCCTTTGAGTCACATACATAACCATGTGATAAGACAGACTTATAAGGTGCTGTACCATTTACCGCAACAGAAACAATTAATGAAGAGTTAAACCAACCACGATATTGGTCAGATCCTTCAAAATACATATCACAAGGATAGTCATAGCCTCTTGCGATTAATTCATTCCAAGAAGAACCCGAATCAAACCAAACGTCCATGATATCTTTTTCTTTTGTATAGAGACCATTTGGTGATTTAGGATTAGTATAGCCTTCAGGTAATAAGTCTTTAGCTTCTTTTTCAAACCAAATGTTAGAACCATATTGTTCAAATAAATCAGCAATATGATCAAATACTTCCTTTTCAATAATAGGAGTCTTATCTTCAGCATAGATAATAGGAATTGGAACACCCCATAGTCTTTGACGAGAAATACACCAATCTTTTCTAGCTGCAATCATATTAGTAAGTCTTACTTCGCCAAATGAATTTAACCACTTAACTTGTTTAATTGCGTCTAATAATTGTGGCTTAATCTTTTCAATTGACGCAAACCATTGAACAGTTGATCTAAAGATAACTGGTTTCTTTAATCTATCATCATGAGGATATGAGTGGGTAATCTTTTCTTTACCTAGTAATGCACCACATGCAGCAAGCTTTTTAATAACTGCAACATTTGCACCATCAGCCTCTTCACCTACTACAAACTTGCCAGCTAAGTCTTCACCTGCTTCAATAGTTAAACAACCCTTATCATCAACTGGAGAGAATGGTTCAATACCATATTTCTTGCCAACTAAGAAGTCATCTGTACCAAGTCCTGGTGCCGTATGTACACAACCTGTACCATCTTCACCAGATACATGGTTGCCTAAGATAACAAGTGATGGTCTTTCTGGATAGAAAGGATGCTTAACAGTGATGTATTCAAGTTCCTTACCCTTAAATGTCTTTAAGATGCCTTGGTTAGTTAAACCGAACTTTTCAAGTAGTTCATTTACTTTACTTTCTAAGAAAATAAGTTTACCAACTTCAGTTTGAACAACCGCATAATCAAAGGCTTCATTTAAACAAACAGCTAAGTTAGATGGAATAGTCCAAGGAGTAGTTGTCCAAATAACAAATCTTTCATCACCATCTAGTACGCCTTTACCATCTAACACATCAAAAGCAACATAGATAGAAGTATCTTTCTTATCAAAGTAGACAATTTCACTATCAGCAATAGCTGTTTCTTGCCAAGGTGACCAATAGATTGGCTTTAAGCCTTGGAAAATCATGCCATCAAGAGCCATCTTAGCGAAAGATCTAACTTGTCTTGCTTCAAATTCTTTATTTAAAGTAATATAAGGATGATCATAGTCAGCAACTTCACCAAGCCTTTTCTCAGTAGCCATTTGGCCTTCAATTTGCTTATGAGCATATTCTTCACACTTTTCTCTAAATTCTTTAGGTGTTACTTCTTTTCTATTTACACCTAATTTTTGAATAGCGTTTTCAATTGGAAGACCATGTGTATCCCAACCAGGAAAGAAAGGCGTATAGTAACCAGCCATAGCCTTAGATCTAACTATAATGTCTTTGATAGTACGGTTCATAGCCGTGCCAGCATGTAAATTACCATTAGCATAAGGCGGACCATCATGTAAAATGAATGGCTTATTACCTTCATTTTTAGCTAAAATCTTGTGATAGTGATCATCTTTTTCCCACTTTTCTAAGATAGCAGGTTCTTTTTGTGCCAAATTGCCACGCATTTCAAAACCGGCATTTGGCATATGTAGTGTGTCTTTATAATCCATTTTCCCTCCAAAAAAATAAAAAAGGTGATACAAGGGCGCAAGTGCGCGGTACCACCTTAGTTTTTAACTTAAACTCTTAACGCGAGAAACGGTAACTATTTTTATCTAGCTACAACTCATAAGTGATATCTTAAATAATTCCAGTATCAGTTTCCACCCTGCTGACTCTCTTTACCTTTTCTTATTTAAGCATGTCTTAATCTTAGTTTTAATCTTTTGAATTTAAATTAATGTCGCCAGCAACTTGTAAATTCTTTGGTGAACAAAGAATTACATTTTCGCCAACTTTTTTAATTGAGCCATCAACTCCATATACAACGCCACTTAGAAAATCAATAATTCTTTGACGATATTCTAAAGGCATCTTATGAAGATTAACACAACAAGCTCTCTTATTTTTGATATGTCTGCCGATTTCTTCAGCTTCATCAAAATTACGAGGTTCGAATAATACAATATTTGTACTTGAATTTATCTTACTAACACTAGCATCTTTAGGTTGCTCATATGTACTTAAAGTGCTAGCTTCTTCTTCTGTTAATTCAAGTTCGTTTTCTTCGTCAACAGGAGCGATAAATTCTTTAATCTTATCAGTAAAACCCATATAGTTAATACTCCTTACTCAAATATAATACCACAAACCTTAGTCTTTAGCTGCTTTTTCCATTTCAGAAAGCTTAGCTTCATATTCAGCCTTTTCACGATCATTCATAAATACGAAGTGACCAGGTCTAATTTCAGTAAGCTTAGGCTTTGGACCAGATAGGTCTCTGCCCTCATCAGTGTAAATAACAAGTTCTTTTTGTTTTTCAATGATTGGATCAGGCATTGGTACAGCTTGTAATAAAGAAATTGTATAAGGATGCAAAGGATACTTAAACAATACTTCAGTTGGAGCCACTTCAACGATACGGCCATTATGGATAACGGCAATTCTATCTGAGAAGTATCTTACTACAGAAAGATCATGGGCAATAAACATATAAGT
>CAVEWG010000074.1:0-8054 GCA_963619285.1 Oscillospiraceae bacterium
ATCAATAGATAGAGCAGTTACTAGAACTTTAACTGAAATGTTTAAGCTTGGTATGTTTGAAAATCCATATAAGGATGTAAAACATGCGGAAGAAACTGTTGCTCAAAAAGATTCGTTAGAAGAAGCATATAGAGTTCATCAAAAGTCTGTTGTTTTATTAAAGAACAGCAATGTCTTGCCTTTAGCAAGTGATAAGAAAGTATACGCTGAAGCATTCTATAAGAATCCTGAACAAGCTAAAAAGGCTAATGAAAAGTTACATAGCGATTTAAGTAAGTATTGCACATTAACTGACGATATTAATGAAGCTGATTATGCGATATTTATGCTTCATCCTGCAAGTGGTGCTTATTTCAGTGCTACTCCAGGTTACTTAGAGTTAGACTTATGTGAAGATAAAGAAGTAGTCAATGTTGATGAAAATTGTTGCCCATTAAAGGAAACACATAAGGAAACTACTTTAAGTGGAATCAATAGAATAAAAGAAATGGCTGATATTGTTCATAAAAATGGCGGTAAAGTAATTTCTAATGTCAATGTAGTATTGGCTTGGGAACTTGGTAATATTGAAACTGTTTCAGATGTGCTAACAGTTGGCTTTGATACATATGATGAAGCTGTGTTTGATGTTTACTTTGGTAAGTATCATCCAACAGGTAAGTTACCTATTACTTTCCCTAAGAATGATGATGTTATTAGAGTAAATGAAGATGGCAAGTGTGTAAGTCCTAATGACGTTCCAGGTTTTGATAAAGATAAGTATATGCCGGAAGATATGAAAGATGAAAATGGTAAGGCTTATGCTTATAAAGATAGTGCTGGCAACTATTATGAATTAAACTTTGGTTTAACATATTAAATTTTAAGAGGGAACTCAATTGGTTTCCTCTTTTAGCTTAAAATAAACTACAATAAGAAAAGATGGAGGATGAGTTTGTGAAACCATTTATGAATGAAGATTTTCTATTAGAAAATGAAGTAAGTAAGAAATTGTATTTTGACTATGCATCTAAGATGCCTATTATTGATTATCATTGTCATATTTCATCAAAGGAAATAGCTGAAGATAAGAAGTTTAAAAATATCACTGAAGTATGGCTATATGGTGACCACTATAAGTGGAGACTTATGAGAGCAAATGGTGTAGAAGAAAAATATATTACAGGTGATGGAAGTGATTGGGAAAAGTTTTTAGCTTTTGCCTCAACACTTGAAAAAGCGATTGGCAATCCTGTATATCATTGGTCGCATTTAGAGCTTCAAAGATATTTTGATTATCATGGTGTACTAAATAGTAAAACTGCTAAAGAAGTATATGATTTATGTAACAAGAAGCTTGAGACAATGAGTGCTAAAAGTATTGTTGAGGCTTCTAATGTAAAACTACTTTGTACAACAGATGATCCAATTGATGATTTAAAGTATCATGACATCATTAAAGAAGATACAAACTTCAAGACAGTTGTTTTGCCTGCTTGGCGCCCTGATAAATTGATGAAAATTAACAAACCTGATTTTAAGGAGTATATTTCAAAGCTAAGTGTAGTTTCTGGAATTGAAATAAAAGATATCGCTACTTTAAAGATGGCTATCGATAAAAGACTTGCGTTCTTTAAGGAAAAGGGTTGCGTTGTATCTGACCATGGTCTTGATTATGTAATGTATGAAGAATGTGACGCAAAACAAGCTAATAGTATTTTATTAAAGGGCTTAAATAAAGAAGAATTAAGTCAAAAAGAAACCGATCAATATAAGACTTTTATCTTGTTATATCTAGCTAAGAAATATAATGAACTTGGCTTTGTGATGCAACTACATTATGGCTGCAGTAGAGATAATAATAGTCTACATCCTACTGCTGATACTGGATATGATTGTATGGCTAACTATTGTCCTAGTGATAAGCTAATTAAAATGTTAGATGAAATCAATAAAAATGGTATGCCAAAGACTATTTTATATAGTTTAAATCCTAATGATGATGAATTGATTGATACAGTTATTGGCTGTTTCCAAGATTCAAGTGCTGTTGGCAAGGTCCAACATGGCAGTGCTTGGTGGTTTAACGATAATAAGACTGGCATGCTAAAACAAATGAATAGTTTGGCAAATGGTGGCTTACTTGGCAATTTCTTGGGTATGCTTACTGATTCTAGAAGCTTCATTTCTTATCCAAGACATGAATACTTTAGAAGAATCATGTGCAATTATATTGGCACACTTGTAAATAATGGCGAGTATCCATATGATGAAGAAAATCTAAAACAAATTGTTGAAGGTATTAGCTACAACAATACATTAAAGTATTTTGGCTTTGATTCATTTATAAAAGACTAATATAAAAAAGAAGTGGTTCTTAATTGGAATCACTTCTTTCATATTCGCCATATTCGCATCCTACATTTTCACATAAGATTTCATCGATCAATTTATCTTTTTCATACAGTTTTATAAAGCCCTTACCATTGCCACCGTTCCATAGACGTTTATGTTTTCTAGAGCCATCTGGTGCTTCATAGTTTATAAATAACATATCTTTCTTATCACAAAAGATATTGGTTTCCATTTTGTGTAGTGGTGTTTCTTGTATGACATGCCAATATACTTCATCATCAAGTTCTTTAAATTCAAATTCCGTTTTGGTTAATGTCCAAAACTTAGAGAAATTAAATTCATAACATTTTCCTTCATAATAGAAGGCGCCTAATAATTTTTTATCAAGGGCAATGTTGCCGATTTTAGGTCTGCCACCGCCAATATCAAATGCTGAATTATTTAATTTCTTATGAGTTAAAGAACTGGTTAAATTATTAGATGATAGCCATACCCAAGGACTGGTAAAATCTTTGCCCCAATTTTTATCAGCATAGCCATAACAATCTTCAGGTCTTATAACATATTTTTCGTTGTTGAAGTAGATTTCACCTTCATATTTTGTTTTCATGCCTTCAACATGCCAAAACATTTCAAAGGCATCTATATCTCTTAAAGGTTCACTTGCTCCATAGCCGACATTAAAAGCTATTTCTTTGTTTATCTTTAGATTCCAATAAAAGGTTCCATCATCAGACATTGTTTCTGGATGGTCTTTAGAATCTTTTATATTCATATAGCCATAAGTTTTGTCTTCACTTAGATAACAGTCATCAGCCTTTATATAGAATGGGTTCGAATCTCCTATAGTTACATTATTTAGTCCAAAGAAGCGATGTACTTGCCTTTTATCTTTACCCCATGTTCCTACTTTTATCATAAGATATGATGGTTTGCCGTCTTTGCCGAAGATAGGGTAGTCTTGTTTAAGATTCGGGTTAATGATAAAGAATTCTATAAAGAAAGCTTTTTCTTCATTTGCTATAGCGTTATGTGCCGTAAAAGAGTGCCAATACCAATCATAGCCATCATGGTTTTTTAGCATGAAGGTATCTCTTTTTGTGTCTGATACATTAAACATTTTGTTTCTTTTCGATTTCTTTTAATTCATTTATTCTTCTAGTATGTCTGCCATTTGGATCATAGAAGTCGGTAACTAAGAAAGTATCTACTAGTTTTTTAGCTTTTTCTAAATCAACAATTCTAGCGCCAAAGGCAATTATTTGAGCATCGTTGTGTTCTCTGATTAAAGCGGCTGTTTTTTCTTCTGAGCATACGCCAGCTCTAATACCATTTACTTTATTACAAGCGATAGATATGCCGACGCCTGTTCCGCATATGGCGATGCCTCTTTGACATTCTTTATTGATGATTCCCATAGCTAATTTTTCACCAGCTATTGGATAATCACAACTTTCGTTTGTGTCAAAGCCATAGTTTATTACTTCATGTCCTAATGATTCTAGATATTTGATTAGTTCAAATTTCATTTCAGTAGCAGCGTGATCATTTGCGATTCCAATTTTCATGTCAAATCCTCCACTACCATTATAAATTAAATGTCTATGTTATAATTAAAAGGCTATGGGATTTACAGTAGAAACAACAAAATTTGATGGTCCACTTGATTTGATGCTTCATCTTATAAAGGAACAACAATTAGATATCTTTGATCTAGATATGGAAGTGTTGACTGATCAATATATTAAATATCTTCATGAGATGGAAAAGCTAGAACTAGAAATAGAAAGTGAATATTTAGTAGAACTAGCTACTTTAATTGAGTATAAATCTAAGAAACTTCTTCCTAAGAAGGCTGAAGAACTTGAAGATGATTATGAAGAAGATCCAAAGGAAAGAATCGTTAGAAGATTATTGGAGTATCAAAAATATAAAGAGATATCTAGTGAATTATATGAGGCCTTTAATGAAAGACAAGAACAATTCGCCAAGCCTTTATCAATTGATAATGTAAGTAATAATCTTGTTGATGAACAAAAGCTTGAGGGTAATCCTTATGACTTATTAAAGGCTATGACTAAGGTCTTAAGAAGGCTTCAATTATCTAAGCCAATTGAGACTAAATTAACAGCTAAAGAAATTTCAACTGAAGATAGAATACTAGAAATTAAATCAAGATTATCTAGTTTGCCAAGTACTTTTAATTTCGATAATCTAGTTGATGATTGCCATACTGTACATGAAGTAATAGTTACTTTCCTTGCGATACTTGATATGGCAAAAGACCATTATTTAGTATTTAGTGTAGATGACAATGAAGAAATATGGTTTAAGCGAGGTAATAATAATGAGTGATGAAATGATTAATAAAGAAGAAACTGTTGTTGAATCTAATGATAATTTAACCAAAGCTGAAGAAGTAATTGAAGAAAACAAAGATTCTAATAACGTTGAAGAACCTGCTACAGGACTCGAACCTTCTAAAGAAGAACCAACTGAAATAGCAGATGAATCTAATGAAGAATCAAAAAAAGGGTTCGAACCCGATATGGAAATAAACCTAGAAGCTATTGTAGAAGGCTTACTTTATATGGTAGGTGATGATGGCATAAAGCTTGAACAATTAGCTGCTGTTATAAAGAAGGGCTTAGAAGATACCGAAGCCATTCTTTCAAGCATACAAGCTAAATATAACGAAGATACTTATGGTATAGAGCTTGTTGGCTATGGTAAGAATTATAAGTTTATTACTAAAAGAGAAGTAGCTCCTTATATTCAAGAATTGTTCCATACTACTAAGCCTAATACTTTATCGCAATCTGCTCTAGAGACTTTGGCGATTATTGCCTATAAACAACCTATAACTAGAGTTGAAATAGAAGAACTTAGAGGTGTTGGTGCTGATATGATGTTAAGAAAGCTACAAGCTAGAAATTTAATTAGAGAAGCTGGTAGATCTGATGCGCCAGGTAAGCCGATTTTATATGAGGTAACAGAAGAGTTCATGGATAGTTTTAAGCTATATACTTTAAATGAACTTCCTGATTTGCCTGAATTTAATACTGATGAAGAAAGTGAAAACTTATTTGAATAGGAGGAAAATAAATGAGCTGTAATGGAAATTGTGAAGGCTGTGGCAGTGAAAACAATTGCGATAATTGTGATGGCAATTGTGGACATGAAATAAAGAAAACAGCAGTTCTAGAAGATACACATATCAAAAAGATTGTTGCGGTTTTAAGTGGCAAGGGTGGCGTAGGTAAGTCTATGGTTACATCTTTACTAGCTTTAGAACTTGCCAGAGCTGGTAAAAAGGTAGGAATTCTAGATTCTGATATTACCGGTCCTTCAATCGCTAAGATATTTGGCTTTGAAGGTGAAATATATGGTGATGAAAAGGGCATCGTTCCTTATACTACTAAGGGTGGTATAAAGGCTATCTCTATTAATATGATGTTAGAAGATAAAGAAGCACCTGTATTGTGGCGTGGTCCAATATTAGGCGGCGTTATTAATCAATTCTATGGTGAAGTTCATTGGGGCGAATTAGATTATTTATTAATCGATATGCCTCCAGGTACTGGTGATGTAGCACTTACTGTGTTCCAAAACTTACCAGTTGATGAAGTTGTTATGGTAACTACACCAAGTAAACTGGTTTCAATGGTAGTAGCCAAGGCAATCAATATGACTAAAGAAGTAAAGGTTCCAATTGTTTCACTAGTTGAAAATATGGCGTATGTAAAGTGCGATAAGTGTGGCAATAAGATTGAAATCTATAATCATGATGATACAGAAAATGTGGCTAGCAAATATGGCCTAGAAGTTTTAGCTAAATTGCCAATTGATCCAAGTCTTGCAAACCTAGTTGATGAGAGTGAAATTGAACAATATGATGGTAACTACTTAAGTGAAGTAGTAAAGAGGATTATCAATGACTAAGAATAATAAATTAGCTCTGCTTTGTAATGGCATAATGATTATCTTATCTTGTGTTGGCTTATATTTTGCGATACAAGAAAGTAATATGTTCTTGTTTTATACAAATGATTCAAATGTCTTATTACTTATTTCAAGTGTGGTATATATCTTAACATTACTAATTAAAAAAGATCCGCCATTTATTTCTTTAGTACTAAGGTTTATGGCTACTGCTTGTCTTGCGTTAACATTTGTAACTATCTTTTATTTAGCTAGTACATATGATGGTGATTATCTAAATGGTTTGTTATTTTACTTTACTAATGGATCATTCTTATTCTTCCATTTGTTAAATCCGATTATTTCGATATTATCGTTCACTTTATTTGAAGGCGATAGAAGACTAAATAAAAAGAAAACAATTTATTTAGCTATGATTCCTACAATTGTATATGCCTTAGTACTTGTAATATTGAATGCTACAGGTAAGGTAGTAGGTCCTTATCCTTTCTTGATGGTTTTAAGAAATACGCCTTTAATGAGTATTATTTCGGCTGTAGTGATTTTGGTATTGAATTATTTCTTGGCTAGATTTATATTATTGTTTAATCAAAAACATTCACCAAGAAGAAAGAGAAAAGGAGCTTAATATGGAATACAAAAGATTTGAAAATACGATTATCCTAAGAATGGATAGAGGCGAAGAAATTCTTGAAACTTTAAAGACGGTTGCTTTAAAAGAAAGCATTAAATTAGCTAGTGTTTCTGCAATTGGGGCATGTGATCATTTTGTAGCTGGTGTTTATTCTATTCCTGAACAAAAGTATTACAAGAATGAATTCAATGGTGTATTTGAAATTACGGCATTAGTTGGTAATATCAATACAATGAATGGTGAGTATTATGCTCATCTACATATCACTTGTGCTGATGAAAAATGTAATTGTTTAGGTGGACACTTAAATGAAGCTAGAATTTCGGCAACATGTGAGATGGTAATTAATATCATTGATGGCAGTGTTGATAGAGTAAAGAACCCTGATACTGGTATTAACGTATTTAAGTTCTAATAAGTTAAACAATTTTAAGCATAAGAAAACAACTCATTTGAGCTGTTTTCTTTTTTGACTTTTTTAAGATTATAGGCATTCCTTCATAACAGCATAAGCACCCTTAGAATTAATATCTTTTAGATACTTAACAACTGCTTGTTCAAACCCAGGAATAAGTGTTAAGTCTTGACCCCAGAAATCTATATTTGAGGCAACGGCCTTAACGATTTCCTCAACGCTGTCATCTTTATGAGCTAAATAAAATTCAAGAACTGATCTATCATCTGAGATAATATATTCTTCACCATCTTCCCTATGAGCTACTAAACCTTTTTCAGTTAATTCTTGTCCTTGATAGAATTTGATATAGAAGGCAAAGCTTGCAGTAATGCATTCTGGAAGCTTATTAAACTTTTTAACATAACCTAGAAGTGAAGGCATAACTCTTGCTTTCCATTTAGAAGTAGAGTTTAAAGAGATACTTAATAGTTGGTGATCAATAAATGGATTTTTAAATCTATCAATTACTGATGCAGCAAATTGTTCACAATCTTGCTTTGACAATGTTAAAGTTGGAATCACTTCGTCAAATAATGTCTTATTCATAAATGAAGAAATTACTTCATCATGCATACAATCTCTAACGATATGTTGTCCCGACTCATAAGCACCTAGGACAAATGAAGTATGAGCACCATTTAAGATACGTACTTTTCTTTGTTTATAAGGTTTATGATCATCACAAAT
>CAVEWG010000075.1:0-8025 GCA_963619285.1 Oscillospiraceae bacterium
ATCTAACGCTTATAAGTTAAGAGATGAACTTTCTACTTCTTTAAAACTAAAAAGGGATGAAAGAATGAAGCTGTCTGCTGATATTGATCGTAAGGATCAACAACTACGTCAATTAAGAAGACAATCAGAAGGTGCCAACTCGGAAGTATTAAAGGTTTCTCAAGAAAAAGCAGTTCTTGAAACTAAGCTAGAGAATAACTTAAGCAGACTTGCCAGCGAGTACCAAATGACTTTTGAATATGCCTTAGAACATATTAATTATGAAATCACTGGTAATGAAAGAGAAGAAGTAATTTCTTTAAGAAATGATATCGCTTCACTTGGCAATGTTAATATGTCAGCTCCAGAAGAGTTTGAAGAAATAAATACTCGTTATGAATTCTTAAAGAAGAACTATGATGATTTGATTGCCTCACGCGATAAGATTCTTGATGCCATTGATGAAATGGATCAAATCATGAAGAGTCAATTCAAGGATACATTTGATAAGATTAATTCTAACTTGAACGAGACATTTAGATCTTTATTTGGCGGTGGTAAGGCATCACTAGTATTAGAAGATGAAAATGATATTTTAAATACAGGTATCGATATTGATGTACAACCTCCTGGTAAGTCAGTTAAGTCAATTAGATTGTTCTCAGGTGGTGAAAAGACTCTAATTGCTTTATGTGTATTGTTTACTATTATTAAGGTTAAACCTGCACCATTAATCATCTTTGATGAGGTTGAGGCAGCTCTAGACCAAGCCAATGTTGAGCGTTTTGCGAAATATGTTAAACAATATAGTGATAAGTCACAATTCTTAATCATTACGCACCGTCCAGGTACTATGGCTGAATGTGATACATTATATGGCGTTACTATGCAACAACGTGGTGTTTCCCAAATGCTTAAGGTTAAACTAGTAGATGCAATTGAGATGGCCGATAAGACAAGTGAAGGAGAATAATCTATGGGATTTTTTGATTCTTTAAAAGAAGCTATAACTGGTAAAAAGGATACTTCTAAGTATCTTAGTGGTTTTGCCAAGACTAATAATGCCTTGGGTAAGAAACTTCGCTTTATCACTGAAAACAATACCAAGAATAAAGAAGATTTCGTTGAACAATTGATGATCACTTTAATTGAATCAGATATTGGTTATAAGACAAGTGAGGAAATATGTGATCGTTTCTTTAAAGAGACACAGGATTATTTATATCTAAGACAAGAAGATGTCATGGATATCTTACTTGAGACATTTGATGATATCTATAATGAAAAGAAAGATGATGAAATTGTCTTTAATGAAAATGGTCCAACTGTAATACTTATGGTTGGCGTAAATGGTTCTGGTAAAACTAGTACTTGTGCTAAACTTGCTAATATGTATAAAAAACAAGGCAAGAAAGTCTGTCTTGCGGCAGCTGATACTTTTAGAGCCGGTGCTATTGAACAATTAAGAGTATGGGCTGAAAGATTAGATGTTGATTTTGTAGCTGGTAAAGAAAACGAAGACCCAAGTTCTGTTTTAGTTAATGCGTGTCGTTACGCTAAAGAAAATAATATTGATATTCTATTATGCGATACAGCTGGAAGACTACAAACTAAGGTTAATCTAATGGCTGAACTTGCAAAAATGAGAAGAGTAGTTGGCAAGGAAATAGAAGGCGCACCACATAATGTGTGGTTAGTACTTGATGCCAACACTGGTCAAAATGGTATGTCACAAGCTACTTTATTTAATGAAGTTACTGATTTAACGGGTATTATTCTTACAAAGATGGATGGCACTTCTAAGGGAGGCATTGTCATCGCGATTAAAAATGTCTTAGGTATTCCTGTTAGATATCTAACGCTTGGCGAAACTGTTGAAGATATCAAACCATTTGATTTTGATTTGTATCTATATAGTATTATCGGAGATAGAGATGTTAAATAAAGTTGATGGTAATCTTTTATTTGACTTTTATGGTTCTTTATTGACGGATCATCAAAATGATATTTTAAATGATTACTATAACGAAGACTTATCAATGGCAGAGATTGCGCAAAACTGTGATATTTCAAAAAGTGCTGTTTCCGATATCATTAAAAGAAGTCTTTTGCAGCTTCAAGAATATGAAGATAAGCTAAATTTGATTAAACAAACTAAGTCACTTGATGAAATAATTGATAGAATGGAAAAGGATAAAATTCCAGCTAAATATATTAAAGAACTTAAGAAAATAAGCAGGGGGTAGAAAATGTCAAAAGTTATAGCGGTTAATTCCGGTAGTTCTTCTTTAAAGTTCCAATTGTTCCAAATGCCTGAAGAAAAGGTTTTAACTTCTGGTGTTGCCGAAAGAATTGGTCAAAAAATGGGTATTTTCACAATTAACGTTAATGGTGAAAAGATTACTACAGATGTTGAAATTCCAGATCATAAAAAGGCTGTAGATTTATTACTAGAAGCTTTAGTTAAATATGGAATTGTTAAAGAATTAAATGAAATCAAAGGTGCAGGACATAGAATTGTCCAAGGCGGTAGCTACTTTAATGGTTCTGTTAAAGTAGACGCAGATGTTGTAAAGAAAGTTGATGAATTATGTGTATTAGCTCCTTTACATAATCCCGCTCACTTAGTATGTTATAAAGCATTTTGTCAAGCTTTACCAGATATTGAACATGTATTTGTATTTGATACTGCATTCCATCAAACAATGAGCGAAGAATCTTTTTTATATCCAGTACCTTATGAGTGGTATACAGATTATAAAGTAAGAAAATATGGTGCCCATGGTACAAGCCATGAATATGTTATGAAAAGAACTGCTGAATTGATGGGCAAGGATCCTAAGGATCTTAACATTCTTACTTTACACTTAGGTAATGGTGCTTCTATTACTGCTGAAAAGGGTGGCAAAGTAGTTAATACTTCAATGGGTCTTTCTCCACTAGGTGGCATCATGATGGGTACAAGATGTGGTGATATTGATCCAACAGTTGTTTACTATATGGAAGAAAAGCTAGGTTGTAGTCCAGAGGAAATGGATACTTATTTAAATAAGAAATCAGGAATGCTTGGAGTATCAGGTATTTCAAGTGATGCTAGAGATATTCAAGCTGCTGTAGATGCAGGTAATCCTCGTGCAATCACTACTTATAACTTATATGTAAATAGAGTAATCAATCTTGTAGGTGGTTACTATATGCAACTTGGACATGTTGACGCAATCGCCTTTACAGCAGGTCTTGGTGAACATGCAACTGAAATTAGAGAAGGTATCTTAAAGGGCTTAGAAGAAGGCATGGGCGTTAAAGTTGATTATGCTTTAAATGCTAAAACCCACTGTGAAGCTAAGATTTCTTTACCTGATTCTAAGGTTGAAGTATTCATCGTTCCAACAAACGAAGAATTAGTTATCGCTAGAGATACTGTTAGATTGTTAGGTCTATAATGTATAGCGAGCTTTTAGAAAAAATAAAAGAATACAATAAAATCACTATTTATCGCCATCTTAGACCAGATGGCGATGCTACTTTTTCTAGTGCTGCTCTTAAACAATTTATTTTAGATAACTTTAATAAAGAAGTTAAGATTTGTGGCTTTGAATCTTTCGATAAGCTAAATACTATAGAAGAAGTAAGTGATGATTTTATTAGAGACAGTTTAGCTATTATTCTTGATGTATCAGATAAAGCTAGAATTGATGATACACGCTACGAATTAGCAAAATTCCGTATTGTGATTGATCATCATCCTTATGTATTAGACAGTGCTGATATTACAATCAATGATTCTAAAGCAGCTGCAGCATGTGAAATTTTAGCGACTATTTTATATAGCGACACATTCAAAGACTATAAGAAAAGTAAAGAAGTATGCAAGCACTTATATTGCGGCATCCTTACTGATTCAATTGGTTTTTCTACATCTAACACAAGACCTAATACTTTATTAATTGGTTCAAAACTTGTTGAAGATGGTGGTTTTAATGTTTCGGATTTAAATACTTATTTATTTAATATTGATTTAAATGATTACGAAAGTATCACTAGGCTTAGAAACAGATTAGAAATTCAAGAAGATGTTGGCTATTGTGTTTTAGATACAAATGATTTGCAAGACATTGGCATGAACTATGACGCGGCTAAAAACCATGTAAATGAATTTTCTAGAATTGATCAACTAAAAATATGGGCAATATTTGCCAAAAATCCAAAGACTCTTTTATTTGACGGATCAATTAGATCTAGAAGACCATATATCATTAATACACTATGTGAGAAGTATAATGGTGGTGGCCATAACAATGCTTGTGGTGTTAAAAGTTTAGATAAAAAAACTATTGACAAATTGATTTTTGATTTAGTTGAATTATCTAAGTAAAATGCCTTTAAAAGCGCGATTTTATCGCGTTTTTTAATTGATTTTATATATATGATTTAATATAATACTTATAGCAATTAAGGAGGAAATGAAAATGGCTGATTTAAATAAAAAAGCTTTAATTGAAACAATTGCTGATGAAAAAGGTTATACAAAGAAAGAAGCTGGCGAACTAGTTGATTTAATTATCGATACTATGGTTGCTACTCTTAAAAAGGGTGGCACAGTTGATCTTCCAGGATTTGGTAAGTTCACTGTTAAGGCTAGAAAAGCTAGAACTGGTGTAAACCCTGCTACTAAGGAAAAGATCAAAATCCCTGCAACAAAGGTTCCTAGCTTTAAGGCAGCAAAAGCTCTTAAAGATGCAGTAGCTAAGAAGAAATAAGTTTATTAACTAAAAAAGGATTGGTGACAATCCTTTTAAAATTCAAAAAAAGAGGAATTTTTAATGTTCCTCTTTGTTTTAATTATTGAGCAAATATACCGATTAGATTACCGATACTATCTAAATCAACATCACCAATTACACTTTGTACCCAAGTTGATACGCTATCAATCATAGAAGTATAGTCGACATCTGAACTATCGTTGAATAATTGCTTTAAGTAATAATTTGCGATTTGAGCAAATTTAGAATCACCACTACTTGTATCAAATAATTCATTGATAATATCATTTACTGCTTCTTCAATATTTAATGAGATATACACGGTATTATCTTCATATTTAATATCTTTAATCTTTTGAGGATCTAAGAATCTTACCTTAATATCATTAACAACGTTGAAATCAGATATGTTTTGTCTAAATAATTCTTTACCAGATTCAGGAATTTTATCCTTATATAAGAAGGCTGGTAAATTTCCAATTTGTGCGTCTTTGAATTTAATTACTAAATCAGTATCTGTAAATTCATATGTTAATTGAGCAGTAATTCCCATGTTTAAGAAATTGTTGTATTTTACCGCTGCATAAACATTAATAATTGAATTTTCAGGATCTAAATCATAGCCAAATTGATTAACGACAAAGCCATTTAACTTAAGAAAATCAATATTGTTTAGTGTATCTATGTCAAAGAAGTTGTATACAACTGGTTTACTTACTGCAAGAGTAGCATCATATGTATTTTCATCAATTGTGATGTTATTTAATAAATTAATTGCCAATAATGCTTCTTTAGATTTATCTTTATCTTCTTCAGATACGACTAATTGATCTTTATAAATATCAATTGGATCAAAGTGTTCTTCAATAGCTGAAATATTATTCGCAAGACACATAATCGCAACAGCAACTGCACAAGCAATTATCACTAGAGCTAATATAACTCTTAAGAAAATGTTCTTTTTCTTCTTAGGCTTTTCACTTGTAACGGTAGTAGAACTATTTAATGGTACAGTTTCTACTGGCTTAGCTTCTTCAACTTTTGTTTCCTCAGTAGTACTTGTAACATTTGTATCTTCTTTAACTTCAGTTGTTTCTTCAACTATATCATCCTTTTTAGATTCGAACACTTCTTTAGGTTCTTCTACAATGTTTGTACTTGTTTCTTCTAGAACAGAATCTTCTTTTTTAGTAGCTTTCTTTTTAGTAGTTTTAGAAGCCTTCTTAGTTACAGGTTTTTTAGTTTCATCTTTTGTTGAGCTTGAAACTTTTTTACTTTCTACCTTAGCTTTTTTAGCTTTGTTAGAAGTATTTTTCTTTACTTCTTTACTAGCTTTTGTCTTTGTTTCAGTTGTCTTTTTTTCTACTGCTTTAGTAGCTGATTTCTTTGTTGTATCAGCTTTTTTAGCAGTAGTTTTTTTGGCAACCGTTTCTTCTTTATTAACTTTTTTTGCCATTTTATTACCTCTTGTTAATAATTATATCAAGTAATAATCGTTGTTTTTAATGATTTAATATAAAATAATTCTAATGAATGTAGATTATGCTTATTTTCATCTTCCAGGTCTCTATGAGTTCTATGATTTCTATAGAGAATTTTTGCCTATTTATTTCACTCATAAAGAATTCTTTTATGACTGGTGCAAAATCGGCTCTATTTATGGAGCCCCTAAAGATTGTTTATGGTCTGGAGGCAGAACTAGTGACGCAGATACTTCTAATAAAGATGTATTTGATTTAATTAAGAAATACAAAATATCGGCTAGATTAACTTTTAGTAATTCACTTATCTATCAAACGCATTTAAAGAACCTTAAATGTAATAATCTTTGTGCTTTATTTAATGATGAAAACAATGGAATAATTATCTATTCTAATTTGTTGTTGAATTATATAAAGGAACATTATCCTAAGTTTTATTTTGTTTCTTCAACCACAAAAGTAATTACTAATTTTGATGAATTATTAAATGAATTAGATAATACCAATTTCAAATATGTTGTGCCGGATTTTCGACTAAATAAAGCTTTTGATAAGTTTGTATTATTAGATCAAACACAAAAAGATAAGATGGAATTTCTATGTAATGAATGTTGTTATATTGGTTGTAAGGATAGGAAACTGTGTTATGAAAATGTAAGCAGAAAAAATCTTGGATTAGAGCCAATTAATGATGTATGTAAGGCTCCTGATTTGGAATATGGTTATTCTTTTTCTAAGGCAAAGAAAAATCCAAGTTTTATTAGCTTGGATGATATTAAAAATAAATATATGCCATTAGGTTTTTCAAACTTCAAGATAGAAGGAAGGGGACTGGGATCAGCTCTTCTTTTAGAATTTATCCTTTACTATATGACAAAACCTGAGTATCAAATAAATGTTAGAGAATTACTTTATCTAGATAATATGTTGGATTTATTTTAGATATTAATTATCTCTTCTTTATCTTTTTCGCTTACTTCTCTTAGTACTTTACAAGGAACACCTGCGGCAATAACATTTTCTGGAATATCTTTTGTCACAACACTTCCTGCGCCAATTATAGAACCACTTCCGATAGTTACACCAGCTGTAATAGTAGCGTTTGCGCCAATCCAAACATCATCGCCAATTATAATAGGGGAAGAAGTCATAATGCCTTTTGCTCTTTGGGTTTTGTCTTTACTGTGTCCTGCGCAAGACAACACAACATTAGGGGCAATAAAAACGTTTTTGCCAATATAAATAGGTGATGTATCTAAAAATGTACAATTATGATTAATAACTGTTAAACCGCTTGTGTGTATATTAAATCCATAATCACAATAAAAAGTAGGTTCAATAAAAGTTAAAGAAGAACAATCACCAAATAATTCTTTTAGTATTGCTTGTTTTTCTTGCTTTTCACTTGGCGCTAAGTTGTTGTATTTATAACATAATTCCTTAGCTTTAGACTTATATTCTTCAGGAATCTTACGATCATTTAATGCGAAAGGTTTATCGCTTTTTAATATTTTTAAAATGTCCATGGTTATATCTTAATGCAAATTCAAAAGAAAATAAATATAATTATATAGAGTAAATAAAAGGGGACTATTATGATTTCAAATACACTAAAACTATTATTGTGTTTATTTATATGTTTAGGTTTGTTTGCTTGTTCTTCTAGTAAAGAAGAAGTTGCTCAAAGCGAGACAACTACGCCAGAAGTAACAGAAACAAACGCTACAAGCGAAACTGCTGATTCTGTATATGTAGTATATGAAGCAATCTTTTTAGATAATGATGAATTATCTGATATATTT
>CAVEWG010000076.1:0-7903 GCA_963619285.1 Oscillospiraceae bacterium
CAATAACTATAGAAAACATCAGCTGCTAACAATTCAAGCCTAGAATTCATTATATTTCTTATTGTTGCCCTTAGCTTTTTCTACCGGATACTTTTTACTATTAACTTTGTTCTTTTCAAGAAGTATCTCGTCTAAATCAAGGTTACATTCATCTGCCATCATAATACAATATGTAAGCACATCAGCAAGTTCTTCTTTGATTTTATCAACTTTGCCATCTATTCCTAAATCTTTGCCACTCCATTGAAATATTTCCAATAGTTCGCTAGCTTCTAAAGACAAAGAAATAGCTAAATCCTTTGGATTATGGAATTGTTTCCAATCCCTATCATCTCTAAACTTTAATAGTTTATTAATAGTTTCTTCTTTTATCTGCATAAATAATACTATGCATCCATTTCCTTTTTAATGACATCGATTACTTTTTCAATTGATTTATCTAAATCATCATTTACGATATGATACTTATAAACCTTACCGCTATCAATCTCTTTTTGCGCTACTTCAACACGCTTATCAATAGTTTCTTGTTTCTCTGTACCCCTACCACTTAAACGCTTTTTCAAATCATCAATGCTAGGTGGTAAGACAAAGATACTTACACAATCCTTACATCTATCAATTACTTGCAAACCACCTTGGATATCTATTTCTAAAATTACATTCTTTCCTTCGTTTCTTTTTTGTTCAACATAATCCTTAGGTGTTCCATAATAATTCTCAACATACTTCGCATGTTCTAGAAACTTGTCATCTTCAATAGCTTTTTCAAACGTGTCCCTATCCACAAAGAAATAATCCTTGCCATCAACCTCTCCGGGTCTTGGCTTTCTTGTAGTCATTGAAACTGAAAAAACTAAATTTAAATCTTCATTTTTTAATACTTCATGCAAGATTGTACTCTTGCCTGCGCCACTTGGTCCGCTATATACAATAAGTAATCCTTTTTTCATATTACAACCATTTTACTACTAAAAAAATTAAATAAAAGTATAATTAATACATGGCTATTGATGGAATTATATTAAGCAAAGTAAAAGATGATTTATGCCTTCATCTTCCAATAAGAATAAACAAAATAAATTCTACTTCCAATACTGAAGTAGTCTTTAATGTACACGCTGATAAAATAAGAACGAGTTTAGTAATATCATTGCATAGTGTCTACAATCATATCTCTTTATCAAATGAAAACTATAGTGACTATGAAGAACCATCAACATTTGTTATGGTACTAAGAAAACACATTACTAATGGCATCATTACTTCAATTGTACAAAATGAATATGATCGTTATCTTTTATTAAACATAAGAGCACTTAATGATTTATATGATGAAAAAGAATATATCTTAAGTGTTGAACTAATGGGAAAATACGCAAATCTTATTTTAATCGATAAAGAAACTAACAAGATTATTGATGCTTTAAAAAAGATACCACCTTATCTAAATAACAAACGCACTATTTTACAAGGTGCTAATTTTGAAATTCCCGAATCACAAAACAAAAAAGATCCTTACAATGACTTTTCAATTGATTTTGAACAATCACTTGTAAAACAAGTACAAGGATTTTCTAAACAATTAGAAGAAGAAATAAGGCATAGAATCAGTAATAATGAAAAATATGAAGATATCGTTAAACAAATTAAAGAATCAAATTCTTTATATATCTCAAGTAATAATGATTATCATGTAATACCATTAACATATTTAAACTTGCCATATAAAGAAGTATCTATTCAAAAAGGATTTGACATTCTATATTACAAAGCCAACGAAAAAGAAAGAATCAAAACTGTTACTGAAGATATCTATAAGTTTGTTAAAAGACAAATTAAACACTTTGATACAAAAGTAGTCAAGCTCAAACAAAGTTTAATTGACAGCGAAAATCTAGACGAAGATAGAGAAAATGGTGAATTACTTTTCACTTATTCAAATCTTGAAACTAAGGGCTTAAATAAAATTGATATCGTTGACTATAGTGGCAACAACAAGACGATTAAGCTAGATCCTAAATTATCAATTAAGCAAAATGCCAATAAGTATTTCACTGCTTACAGCAAGAAAAGAAAAGGCAAAGTATATATTGAGGAACAATTAGAAATAGCCAATAGAGAACTTGAATATTTTAATGCCTTAAAGGAACAACTTGATATCGCGACTTATTTAGATGCCTTACAAATTAAAGAAGAATTAATAAAGTATGGCTACATAAGAAAAAAAGTTAATAAACAAAAGAAAAATAAAAAAATTAATTTATACCAAGTTGAATATCAGGGTTCTATTATTACCTTTGGTAAGAATAATATACAAAATGATTATTTATCTTTTGACTACGCTAAACCAAATAATATGTGGTTTCATGCCAAAGACTTCCATGGAGCACATCTAATTGTAAATACCGATAATCCAAGTGAAGAAGTACTTAGAATGTGCGCTAATCTAGCAGCTTATTTCTCAAATGGTAGAATGTCCTCGAGTGTTCCTGTTAACTATTGTTTAGCTAAAAACCTAAAGAAAGTAAAAGGAGCCAAGGCAGGTTTTGTGACTATTAAAAACTACAAAACAATCTACATTGACCCCTATTTAGATGAAAGCATCAAAATAAAGTCTATTTAATATTTAAGAGTTTCTTATATTCTAGGGAACTCTTTTTTAATTTGTTTTCTAAAACATAATGATAAACAATATTTAAAATGCCAAATAGTATCACAATACTATAAGAAATTGATAATAAGAAGATTTGTTGAAAATCTGGATCATTGTCTTGATAGTTTACATTTTCATATGTCGAATCAAAATCATATGTATTAACGCTTTTCTTCCTAAGTACTACAAAGTCTCCATCTTTTTTAGTCATAAAACTAACGCTATCACTAGACCAAGTAGTCTTACACTTAACCACATCACCATTACTATCTAAACGATAAACAGTATAGATATAATTTGGATCCATGTTAGTAGGTTTTAAAGAATAAACAAGCGAACCATCTTGCTTAGTCTTAAGCATGTTTAATGAATAATCAACACTGAAGTAATCAACTACTTCAAAATCATATGCTAAACCAATTTCTTGTAGTGTTTTCTTAGCTGAACTGTTGATGCTAGAAACATGAACATAGTAAGTATCTTTAAACAAACTATTTTCACTTACTTCTTTTAATTCATTTAAAGCTAGCCCAGATACCGATAAATCAATATCATTACCTATCACTATATAGTTAGTACTATTTCTGTTTACACTTAATAAAATATTATCGATATCACGCAAAGAATCAGCAGAAATATCATAATCAATTTTATTGATGTTTTCGACAATTGTATTAAGTTCATCTAAATCATATGTACCATCATTTTTATATGACTCAATATTTTTCGAAATTAAATAATCTAGATTATCTCTAATATCCTTTAATTCACTAGATACTTCAATTGTTTGATTTGTACTAACACCACAATAAGTAATCGTAATATCTTGGCTACCAGAAACAGTATTATCAAAGTTTGTAAGCATTTGCGAAGTGATTGGCATAGTCTTACTAGAACCATCAGTATAATTAATTTTAATACTGGCGTTTTTTAAATTAATTGGCTTATCAAGTTCAATAGTTGTATTTTCAAATTCTTTTACTTCAATATCCTTTATTTCTTTATATACAGCTTTATTGTCTTTATCATATTCAATAAATTCAAAACCATTTTTATTAGGCTTAGGAATAGTTGCATCAATCCTACTTAAATATGAAATATCCAAGCTTTCTTTTCCTATAAAACTTCCGCCATCAAAATCATAGCTAATAGATTCAAAATTATTTTCATGCATCTTATCACTATTTAGCACAAGATCGACCGCATCTTTACTGATATAAGCCACACAATTTTCAAAATCGTATTCATAATCACTAGAATTACTGAAATCAAGTTGCACCTTATAAGCATCATCTGTTTCATCTAAAATAATTAAAGAATAATTATATAGGTTATATAAACGTACACTTCTAGAACTTAATGATTCATCACTATAAAATGTTAAACGATCTAGATTATATATAATACCTAGACAATAACTATTTAAATCTTTATCACCTAAGTTATTATCAATTTTAAAGTAATTGTCCGCAACCTTCTCGCCATAATAAGCATCATTACTATTGAATAGATTATAGCCTGATAGCTTATCACCCATATATGTCCCAGCATATAAAGAACTACGACTATTGCCATTATGATTAGACAAGATATATTTATCAAAAGTATAAACAGAATTACTTATCGAATTATAAGCATCTTTATTTCTTTCTTCATCATTATCATAGGCATTATTTAAGAAAACATCATGTTTACTATAGGCCTTATAATTCTTAGCAGTTGAACTATCTAATATTGAAATAGATAAAGTATTTAGAGCGTTTGTTCCATATATATTTTGATAAATAAAGAAACTATCTAATTCACCATAATATTCTGATCTATTAACTACATCATTAGCATTATCATTTACTTTGTCGCTATAGTAGTTAAGCTTACTTGTAATCTTTAAAGTATTAGTAAAATAATCATTTATTTCATTATAAGAATAATTACTCAAAGACCTAAATGGTAGATACATATAGTAGTTATAGTAAGGCTCTTCATAATTAATGGCGTTTTCATAAGTACCATTACTATAATCATCGCTCATAGTTTTAAAATCATCATAGAAATAATGGCCGTCATAACTATAATAATCAATATCTTCTTTTAAATAAGATGGCGCATAATCAATAATATTTGTGTAACTATAGAAATCACTATTTAGTTGCGTCTTAATTAAATGTGTTAATTTACCATCAATATTTCTATATAAAGAAACTCTAACACTTAAAGAATTGATTGGATGTAAAACAACTGAGTCAAAACTTGTATAACCAAAATCACCTGCATAGACAAAATAAACATTGTTATCGCTTTGGCCAATATAGACACCATCAATTCCATAACAGCCATTAATAGATGTAGTATCACTTCTAATAGTTGATCTATATCCTACATTTAACGTACAGGTATCATTAGTTTGAAATTCAACGATGCCATATTCCATTTTCAAAACAGTATCGTTTTCATATAGAACTAAGTTGTCATATTCATCAACATTTTGATTATAAAAATAATTAGCTGAACTATAAGAATCAAAAGTTTCAATTACTTCATTAGTTGAGTCGTCTACCACTCTATATTCATCTTCGCCATAAATATCAAAAGCTGCGATTATACAAACCGCAGCTATCATCAAGATAGTACTTAGGGCTCTATTAAACATTTTCACCACTAAATTTTACAATAATCCCAAACATATGCCTAAAAAATATACAAGGTTTTAAAATTCTTAAAATTAAACTTACTTAAAGGAACATCTTTTTTAAGGGCTATTTGTTTCTTATTATCCATGATATAGGCCTTATTAATATTTACATAATAGATATCTTTTAATAATACAAAGTTTTCAATAAAGCTTAATCTTTGATCAAACACTACCTCAAAAGTCTTGTTTTGTTTAACCACAATAAATCTTAATATTATCTTATTCATGTCGCCACCTTTAGTATTGTTCCTTTATTGCCTTTTAATAAATAGCCAAAGCCATCTTCTAGATCATGTTTCTCATCATAATAGAATAATCTTTGTCTAAATAAGCCACTTTCAAGCCAAAGAATAGCATCATATTTATCATCTTTCAAAGAAATATCATATAAAGAAACTATGACATTATCGTTTTGATTAAATGTTTCTTTATACCTATTTAATAGTTCTTCATTATCACCAGTAATAAGCAGTTTTAGGTTTTCATTTAAATTCACTTTCAAACGAGTTGTTAAATCATAACCAATCAAAGAAGCATCTAAATCGATATTGTCTGGAACATAATCCATAAAGGATTCATAGCTTGTATTTGCGATTTTAATGTCTTCGACAAGGCTTGGCACAAAGCCAATTAAAGTATCAGCTTGATAATATGATTTATTTAAATCACTTGGTGTACAAGAGAATACATTTAATAAATCTTGTTTCTCTTTATATTCAATTACTAGTCTTTGATCAAAGGAATTTAATAATCTAAAGTTAATCATTGTCTGTTTACTTAAACAAATGATGTTTATATTGGATGCTTCTTTTCTCTTAAGCAAAGAGATTAGACTTGTATTAATATCTTCAATATAAGAACTTAAACAATTATAGTCTTCGATCACTAAGGTTAAATTATCTTTACTCTTCAATAACTTTTTGAATAAATAATTAATATCGTCAATTTGTTCATATAACAATGAATCACTAATATATTCATTCATGTATTTACGGCAACCAATAACGATTGTTCTATTGCTTAATTGATTGAGTATATTATTTATTTCGTTTTTTCTTGTTGAACAAATAATGATGTTTTCTTTTCCATCTAGGGCAAGTATGCCTTTTTTATCATGGAGATAATCATCTATTTCACCAAAGACAATCTTGTTTTCATAGAACTTATACTTATCTTTTAGTAAATCATTTGTTAAACTTGCGGGACGTTTAAAGTCTAAACAATTTACTTCAATATTTAAATTGTCGGTTGTTTCAATAATCTTGCTTGTAACATAAGAGGCAATAGATTCTCTGCTTCCTTGTTTATAAGTTTTTCTTGCGACAACGTTTAATTGATTGTCTAATAAAGAAACTTCATAATCATCTTTATTATGAACATCTTTCTTACTATAGAAACTCTTAGCAAGTGTTAATTCATCATCAACACTTAAATAGAATTTACCAGGTTCATTTATATAAGCTGCATCTTTTTGTTTAATAATGTCGTTTGAATCTTTTTCACTTAATACTTTAAGGGCAATCTTAAAATGAGAATTAGACCATATTTCATCATCAATCGCTCCATTTGGCCTTTGGGTAGCCAACAATAGATGTAAACCTAAGCTTCTGCCAATTCTTGAAAAAGAAATAAGCTCTTTAATGATTGTTGGATTTTCTTTTTTGAGTTCCGCAAATTCATCAACTACTATCAATAGATGCGCTATCTTTGGCAAGCCAAAACTTGCAAAATCATTATCTAGATAATCATCTAAAGACATGATTGAAGTCATAGTTTTTATAGATAATTCCTTGAATAATTTTTGTCTTCTCTTACACTCAGAATCAATCGAGACAATAAGCCTTTCAAAAGCTGAGGGCTCTAAATTATCAATTGAACCAATGATATGTGGAAGGTGGTGATTGTTGTAAGACAAAGATTCTTTTATACCACCACCCTTATAATCAATAAGAATAATATTTAAATAATCTGGTCTATATCTTATACATAGCGAAAGCAATAAAGAAACAATCAATTCTGATTTACCAGAGCCAGTAGATCCACCTAATAGCCCATGGGGGCCTTGCCCTTTTTCATGTAAATCAAATGCTAATAGCTCATTTCCTGTATAAGCAAAGTCAGCTCTTAAACCAGTCTGTGGTTTATTGTAGTATGAACTTATATCATAGTTTTTAAATACTTCATTAAAGCCAATTTGTTTTTTCACATTATCTACTTTTTGGTAATTGGCTAAAATATCTGTGCATTCTTTAAATTCAATTGGATATTTAACATATTCAAATTCAATGTTTTCTTTATCATGAATTATTCCCTTATCTTTAAACTCAATAACTACTTCGCTATCCTTATAGATGTCATCTATATTTGATACGAAATAGACAACACAAATATTTGGATTGTTAAATTTATATTCAATCTTATCATTCACAAATAATATTAATGGTTTATCAATACAAGAATTATTTAATTCATGTAACTCTTTAGTTTTATTAAAAGTTAGCCTATTATTATTTCTAATTATTTGCGGTATATTAAAGAAATCATTAAAGTCATCT
>CAVEWG010000077.1:0-7803 GCA_963619285.1 Oscillospiraceae bacterium
TTTTAAAATATTTTTTAATAAATACTTTAAGTATTAGCTCTCTTAACAAGTGCTTACTTATATTAGCACTAAGATATAGCTAGGTCAATAGGAAAATTAAAAAATATACTAATATAACTAAAAAAGAGAACTATTTGTCCTCTTCCCGTTTCATTTCTTGTTCATCATCGAATATTAATTCAAAGTATTTCATTATGTAATTATTAATATAAGAGAAATTAAATGGCTTTTCCCCTTTTTTAATTAACGTCAGCAACTTTTCCATTTGAGCATCTATTATCTTCTTGATATCATCTGAATACTTCATCTTATTGGCATGATATGCGTACTCATTTTCATCAAGAATCATATATGTTCCATCTGGAAAAACTTTTACATCTAAATCATAATCAATATTTTTAATAGCTTCTCCATCATACAAACTAGGTGAGGCAATATTACAATAATAATAGATTCCTGTTTTTCTTACCATCGAAATAACATTGAACCAAACATCATCATAATAGAAACAAATAGCTGGTTCTTTTGTTAACCACTTGCGTTTATCAGATTCAATAACCCATGTATGGTCAGTTACCGCAACAACACAATTATCAAAAACATCTATCACATATGCCTTAGACCATGTTCTATGTAAACTACCATCATGTTTGAATGATTGGACATAAACACTTTCACCAATTTTCAAATCCTTAAAACTCATGACACTCATTATAACACCTAATCGTTAGCTTGAACGACTAGCACCCTTCCTTCTTTGATTTCTAACAAACATTCATCATTTAAAATTTCATTACTAGTTGTATAGTTATCTATCTTATTAAGCTCCCTATCTTTCAGTTCATAGGCAGTTCCTGAAATAGAAATCAAACACTTGGCGAACACAAATAATGATATGTATTTATATCCATCTTTTTTGATAATATGTTTACCCTTATTTAGACAAAACAGCTTATTTTTTTCATCATAAACATTAATATTTAAATCATTTAAATATATAAGCTTAATATTTAAGAGATTATGATCTTGTCTACCACCTAGTACTCCATATACTTCAATATCTCTATAGCCACTATCTTTTGCATAATTAAGGGCATGTTCAAAATCAGTATCATCTTTAATAGGATTTAATTTAATTAACTTCTTACAAGCTTTCTTAATGATTTCAAACTCATTTTCACTAACAGAATCAAAATCGCCAATACCTACATCAATATTGATTCCCTTTTTAGCAAGCAACAAACAACCTTTATCAACACCTATTAATAAATCATCGTATTTTTCTTTAACAATTGGATTAAAACCAGAAACGATATAACATTTTTTCATCAAAGATATTATATAGGCTTATAATAAACTTGTGAACAGGGGTGCGAAAGCTGAGAAATACCCTTATCACCTGAACTAGTTAATGCTAGCGTAGGGAGTTTCAAGACTTTTGATTACCTTACGCCTGCGATTTGATCGGAGGTTTTTTATTATCATGAACAACAAAACTAGAACACTTATCTTTGTAGGACTCTACATTGCTTTATCAGTAGTACTGCAATACGTATCAGGACTTATTCCCTTCTTACAAATGCCAAAAGGAGGCAATATCGATCTTGGAGTAATTCCTATATTCATGGCATCATATCAATTTGGCTATAAAACTGGTGTTATTACAGGCTTGATGTGTTGGTTAATAGGATTCATTTTAGGAATAAGCGGAACTTGGTTTTTAACAATACCACAATATTTATTTGACTACATAATACCTGTAAGCGTTTTAGGACTAGCATCACTATTTCCTAAAATTAAAAAAATCAACAATATTTATACCGGAATTATATTCACAATGATAATTAAATATATTTCACATGTATTGTCTGGCGTATATTGGTGGTTCCCAGAAACAAGTTATGCAGGTTCAATTGCCTCATGGATATATTCTTTACAATACAATCTATACTATAATTTAGCCACTTTAATTGTTGCGATTATCGTAGTAAGTTCATTAATAAATAAATTTGATAATTCAAGAAATAAATTTATAGGAGTAAAAAAATAAGCTAGAATAGAGCTATGGAAAATTTATTAATAGCTCAAGCTAACGAATTTTTAGATAGTCAACATATATTAAGTTCTCTAAGTAATATCTCGGCACTTATATATCAACAGATGGATTTTGTGAATTGGGCAGGCTTTTACTTCTATAAAGACAACGAATTAATACTTGGACCCTTCCAAGGAAAAATAGCTTGTTCAAATATCAAGGTTGGCAAGGGAGTATGTGGCGTAGCCTTTGAAAAAAGAATGCTACTAAACGTACCTGATGTACATAAGTTTGAAGGGCATATCGCTTGTGATAGCAAGTCTTGCTCAGAACTGGTTGTACCACTAATTTATGAAGGAAATATTTACGGTGTAATCGATATTGATTCTAATGAATACTATCGCTTTGGATCAGCAGATGAAGAACTAATTAGTGAAATCTCTAATTGTGTTGCTAAAAAGATTTATGAAATAAGGAGTGTTTAAACACTCCTTATTATTTTTCAGATATTATTTCGATACCAGCTGATCTTCTAAGTTCATCCAAAATTTTGATATTAGATAAAGCAGCAGTTAGATAATCATTGCACTTACGATAGTTCTTATAATCAATCATCAATTTAAAATCATTGATTTCATCAAGATATTGATTCTTACTATCATAACTTCTAGTCTTAACAGTTCCATCGTTTAAATGAATTGTATACTCATTTAATTTGCTTACTTGAATATTTGATTCAATATAGCCATTATCGCCTCTTATATAGAAACCGCTTCCACCATTTGCATCCTTACTAGCATTAGAAGAAACAATAAAATCATCATATTTAAGAATTGAAATACCAGAAGTATCGATTCCCTTATCCATATTAGGAAAATATTTAACAGCCTTAGGCAAGCCAAACAAGCCAAGTATAAAGGCAACATTATAGATACCTAAGTCCATCAATGCTCCCCCTACCATCTTAGGATCAAAGTTGGAACCAATTACGCCATTTTTGAAATCATCATATTTACTGGAATATTGACAAAAATCAACGCTGACAGTTCTTACGCGTCCAACTTTTTTGATATCGTCTTTAAGTTGTTTAAAAGCTATATTATGACAAGTAGTAGTTGCATCAAACAAGAAACATTTTTGTGAATTAGCAAGTAAAGCTAAATCCTTAGCTTCATTTAAACTGGCACATAATGGCTTTTCACAAATTACATTTTTATGAGCTAATAAAGCTTTTTTAGCATAAGAATAATGTAAAGCATTTGGCACAGCTAAATAAACCGTATCAAAAATATCTGAAGAAAGAACTGCATCATAATCACTTGCGTTATAGCTTACATTATTAGCACGTGCGAATTCTTCGGTTTTTTGTGGATCTCTACCAACACAGGCAAAAACATCAACATTTGCAAGCTTAAATGCTTCAATCAATAATGAACAAATTTTACTAGTTCCAACTGTTACAATTCTCATACTTCACCTACTTACTAATTAATTTCTTAATATATAAAACAATACAAGCACCAACTAAACTAACAATCACATTAGCTAATAGTTTTGTAGATTTAAAGCCAATCAAGCCAAACAAGAATGAGCCTACAAAGCCACCTATAATGCCGACAATACAATCGATAATTAAATTATTACTTGTATCATTCATGATTTTGCCAGCACCATAGCCAGCAATAGCTCCTATTAATAAAGTCATAATTATACACAACATAAAAAGTCCTCCATTAACTATATAAATATTTTAATACAGAAATAGCGTCAATAAAATGATAGTTTTCACCCGCAACATAAGGGTTGCCAGGCGCGCCAGATAAAATCAACATATATGAACGATTATTTGTGGTGTATAAAATCATAATGTTTTCACCCGCTTGGCCAGTATAGCCAGTCTTGCCACCATATACTTCAATATTATCAAAATAACCATCAAGTGAAGATAGAGTGCTTTTAACTGTTAAGCCATCGTTTAATGTATAACTATATGATTTTAAAATTGTTTTAGCATCACTATTATTTAAAGTATCAATCACAAGTTTTGCATAGTCATTTAAAGTTGTATACAAATTATCATTATGTAAACCAGTAGAATTAGTAAAATTAGAACTTGTACAACCAATAGAATTCATGTTTTGGTTCATCAAATCAATTAGGCTTTGACCATTATTAGAAAAATAATTTTCTAAGGCCTTCCCCGCATCGCCACCGCTTGGAAGAACTAGGGCATATAACAAGTCTTTTAAAGAATATTCTGTGTCAACTTGTAAATATGCTAAGGATGCATTTTCTTCAATTAGCTCTTCATAATCATGTTCACTTATTTTAGATGTATCATCTAAACTGTTTGCGTATTTAACAACCGTATTTAGGGTGACAATCTTGGTTAAAGAAGCAGGATAGAATTTTTCATAAATACCTCTTCCATATAAAACTTTAAAATCATTTAAACGAATCAACATATAATGCTCAGAATATAAATCCAAATCCAGTTCTTGCATATCATCGTAGTTGAGCTTATTTATAGCAACTTCTTTATCAAAGATTTCTTCTTTTTCTAAAATATTATTTAAAATAAAAATGCAACCAACAAGTATAGCTAAAAGAATTCCTATCAGAAGTAGTAAACGTCCTATTTTAACTTTTCTTTTTTTCTTCTTCGCCATAGGAAATATTATAAACTAATAGAACAATTCTTTATACATCTTAAAAGACTTTAGATTGATATCAGCATTATGTACATAGAAATTAATCATTATATTAAAGTCTTCAAAACTATATTCAACGTCTTTAATTGCGTCATAATTAACAAATTCAGCTTTATTGATTAATCTAAATTTCTTTAGGGTATCAATACTAAAATTATAGTTATTCGCATGTTTAGCACACACAAAACCACCTAAAGTATTAGAAATAGAAACCACTTTGCTATCACCACATATAACACATCCATCAACCACAGGCGATAAACCGCTTATTTTTAAAATATACGATGAATATAAAGAGCCCAATAAGTACATATTATCTTTGTTTATATTATTAAAAACAAATAACAGGTTATCATACATATCTATTTCATATAGTTCTTTTGACTTAAGTGTTAATTCGATCAAAATATTTTTAAAAGCTGTTAGTTTTAAATCTTTATCATCATAATAGCTTTTAATTAATTTACTATTATGTATAGTAAACATTGTCTTATTGTCTTTGTAGTCAATAATAAATTCATATAAGCATAAATTATAAAAATGATTTTTGCCGCTTACTTTTTTAGAACCCTTACCCACTAAAGACAAAAAAGATCTATCACTAGAAATACATTCCATGATTAGATCATTTTCTTTATAATCGTTAATTTTTAAAACTAAAGCGTTTATTTTATCATTCATTAAAATAGCCTAAATCAAATAGTTTCTTGGATTTATTTAGCCAATCTTCTTCAACCTTTACAAACAAAGATAAATAAACTTTCTTACCTAGAAGTTCTTTTATATCCTTGCTAGAAGACATGTTTATTTTCTTTAACATTGAACCATTTTTGCCAATAATGATTCCTTTATGAGAATCTTTATTGACGATAATTGAAGCACTTATGATTGCCTTATTTTCAAGATTTTTAAATTCATCAATTTTAACAGCTGTAAAATGAGGGATTTCTTGAGAAGTAAAAAGAATGATTTTTTCTCTTATAATTTCACTGATTTTAAATTCTAAAGAAGAAACTTCTTCTTGGTCTTGTGGATAATACAAAGGCCCTTCATTTAAATAGTCAACTGCAGTATTGATTAGTTCTTCGATGTTTTCATGATTTAAAGCACTGATTGGCACAATCTCTTTAAAATCATAATGACTACTTGCGTAGTTACATCTTTCCATTAATTTTTCTTTATTTACTTCATCAACTTTGTTGAAGACACAAAAAACAGGAATATCAAATTTAAACAATTTATTTAATACTTCTTTGTCTTCATTATTTAAACCCTTTGTAGCATCGACAAGATAAAAAATGATATCAGCACCATCAGCTTGTGCATAAGCTTCTTTATTCATATAGGAACCCAAGTAATTCTTAGCTTCATGAATACCTGGTGTATCAACAAAAACAATTTGTAGATTATCTCTATTTAAGATGCCTTGGATAGAATTACGTGTAGTTTGGGCTTTATATGTAGCGATGGCTACTTTCTTGTTCAATAAGGTATTAATTAAAGTGCTCTTGCCAGCGTTAGGCTTTCCAATTAATGCGATAAAGCCCGACTTCATCTTAAAACATCCTTTGGTTCAAAGTTCATTGGCAGTAATTCTCTAATTGTTACAGTTCTTTCATCAATCTTATTGCTTAAATAAATTGGTGTATCTAAATCAATTAATTCAGATAATACTTGTCTACAAATGCCACATGGTCCAGCAAGTCTATCGCCATTAGATACAATAGCTAAAGCGACTACATCTTCCTTTTTATAGCCATTTGCGTATGTCGCAAATATAGCAGTTCTTTCTGCGCAATTTGTAGCGCCAAAAGAAGCATTTTCAATGTTACATCCCTTAATATAATTACCATCTTTAGTAAGCACACATGCACCTACTTTATAGTTAGAATAAGGCGCATAAGCATTTTCCATAGCTTCAAAAGCTTTCTCTAATAGTTTTTCTTTCATTATAAAATTCTCCTTATTACTACAAATAGACATACACACAATGCAAAGAAACACGCAACCAAAACAGCACCACTAGAGTAGTCTTTGATTACTCTAATTCTTTCATCATATTCTCTTTTATACATATCGCATATTTTTTCGATACAACTATTTATCATTTCTAGACTAATAACAAGGCCAATACAAATTATAAAAGCTAACCATTCATATGGTTCAAGTTTAATAGTAATACCACCAGCAATCGCAAGTAGTCCTAATAATACTTGAGT
The DNA here is from genome assembly GCA_963619285.1 of Oscillospiraceae bacterium. GTDB lineage: Bacteria > Bacillota_I > Bacilli_A > Erysipelotrichales > Erysipelotrichaceae > Colivicinus. The sequence continues at coordinate 6,966 of CAVEWG010000077.1, forward strand.
AAATACTGATTGTTCTTGTAAAGATTCTTTAATGCCTCTTAAAGCGTACGCAAATTTTTTCATTATTTTAATTCCCCTATTATCTTATCTTGTAGTGCAAACATAACTTCTTCATCTTCTTTTTCCATGTGGTCATAGCCTAATAAATGAAGCATACCATGGATAAACAAGAAGACAAATTCTCTTTTAATTGAGTGTCCATATTTTTTAGCTTGTGATTTTACTCTATCTACATTGATGAAAATATCCCCTAGATTTACATCATCGCATAAGTAATCATAATCATCAGAATCAATATTGGCAAAGCTAATAACATCTGTTACCGCATCTTTATTACGATAATCTCTATTGATGTTTCTAATTTTAGTTTTACCAACAATGATTAAAGATAAATCCAAATCATCTTCGATTTTAAGAACTTCTAAAGTCTTCTTATAATACTTTTTAATGTCCTTAAAATAAGAATCAAGCTCTTTATTACGTGTTAAATCATATATTTCTATCATGCTTTAATTATACAATCTATCCCACTAGTAATTTCATCAAAAACTTTTTGGAAGTTCCCTGTATACCATGGATCTTCTATATCGGTTTTATATAATTTCTTAATTTTATGGTCTTTATCAATAAACATATTGTCAATAAGTCTTTGATTACTAGAATCCATGATATAGATTTCATCAAAGTCTTGATAATCTTTTAAAGTCATTTTCTTAGCATAATGTCTACTATAGGGAATATTATTTCTATCTAATGTTTCTTTAGCTAAATAATAAATATCATTGCCTATCTCTTCATTGCTTAAAGCTCTTGACTCACAATAAAAATCTAAGCCCTT
>CAVEWG010000078.1:0-7572 GCA_963619285.1 Oscillospiraceae bacterium
TTTGCATATATATATATATAACTATAATATAGCTATGCAATAAAGGGAGAAAACGAAATGGAAGAAAGCAACAATAATATTGAAACTAAGAAAATCGTTACTTGTAGAAACTGCGGTACTATTCTAAGAGATGACGCTTTATTTTGTCATGAATGTGGGCAATCAAAAGATGGTCCTTGGCTTTGTTATAATTGCAAAAGCGTTTTGCAAGAAAATCAAAAATTTTGTCCTTCCTGTGGTGCAATGGTTGGTCCTGAAGGTTACAAAGAAAGAAATAAATTTAAATTATTAGATGACAATCTTAAAGCACAATATGCAGAAGCGCAAAAAATGGTTAATAAAAATGTCAATGAATTAAAAAAGCAAGCTTTAGACAATAAACCAAAAACTTGCTTGATACTATCTATTGTATTTACCTTTTTACAATTACTTTTATTTGGTGGTGATGTTTTTGTGATTGAGGCTTCGGCTTTTGGCATTGGTGGTTCTAGCACGGCAAAATTCTCGGATATGTTTTATTATCCTGCCTGGCTTTTTTATATCTTGCTAATTTTCAATATAGTAATGTATATCGCTTTGATTATTTATAAAAATAACATCTATAATAGACCTAAATTAAGATTTGTTCCTTGTTTAATTAACTTGATTATGCCTTTAATTATGATTATTAAGATTATTGATTCTAACAATAATAGTGGTGTTGCGGAATCAATCTTTAGTTCCTTAGGCGGTAACGTGAATGTCCATATAACATTTGGATTCATTGTGCTAGCGATTTCTATCATTGCTTCGGAAGTATTGTCTTTGATTAATGCTTTAACTTTTTCAGAATAATATGAATACTGATAAAAATATTGCAACAAAGTCAATATGTCCTAAGTGTAATAAAGACGTTCTTAAAAGTGATAAGTTTTGTATATATTGCGGGAACGAACTACCGAATTCAAAATTATGCAGAAACTGCAACAAAATAATTTTGGCCGGTGATAAGTTTTGCATTTATTGCGGAGCTGATTTGGCAAATTACATTCAATGCAATGTATGCAGAAAATTTGTTTTAAAATCTGATAGATACTGCATTTATTGTGGTTCAAATGTTGAGAATATATGTAGATGTTTTGAATGTGGAAATTATATTCTAAAAACTGACAAATATTGTATTTATTGTGGAAGTAGAAACATTAATGTTAATGAATGTAAAGTGGTACCACAACCTGCTACAACAAATATTACCGATCTAAGTAATAATTTGATAAATAATCCAGTCATAAACAATGAGCAAGTGCGATTTTCCGATATCGATGATGATATTTCAAATAAAGAAACTACAAAAGAATCCAAACCAAAATCCAGAAAGTTTATAATTCTTGCTATTATTTTGTTAATCATGGCTAGTGCAGTTATTTTTCTTGCTACAAGGAAAATATCAATTGAGTATAATGCTCCAATAGATGTTGTCAATAATAATCCTAGCGAGTATCATTTTTTTGATTTTACGGTTTATTTGAGTGATGTATCTAAAAAAGGTTATAACTTTAATGGATGGTATACAAAAGATGAAGAAGGTAATAAGAAATATTTTACAGCGTTAGGAGTAGATTTAGCTTTTGGCAATGATTTGGTTTTTTATGCCGATTTTGAACGTATCGAATATAAGATAACTTATATAAATGGTTTTGCTTCGATAGCAAACCTTAACCCGGATACTTATAATATAAAATCTAAAATTACATTATCATCTCTTCGATACACTGGATATATATTTAACGGCTGGTATGACGAAAATGGTAAATTGGTAACTGTTATAGATGGCGAAAAACTTTCTGGAGATATCACTTTACATGCTGAATGGTACAAAGACTACAATGGTGTATATAGCTATAAAACCTCTACATCCAATCAAAGCGCAATTGGCTATATCACTATAATTGCTGACAATGTTAAAGTTAGAAACTATCCGAGCACTAAAACTGGATCTAAGGTTGGATTAGTTCATAAGGATTTCACTTATGATGTATATGACACTCAATATAACGACAATTACACTTGGTATGAAATAGGAGATAGTCTTTGGGTACCAAATAATAGCTCGTGGGTGACGTATAACAACGGCAGCAAGGATGCAATCGCAACTATTTTAATTACTGCAGATTCAATGAAAATAAGAAGTTCTGCAAGTACTACAAATACTGCTGTTGGAAGTGTGAAAAAAGGTGACATATATAACGTTTATAATGCAGTTTATAACGAAGGCTACACTTGGTATAGAATCGGAAATAACAAGTGGATAGGCGATAATGGTGGCTGGGTTTCATTTCTTCAGCAGAACTACAACTATAATAGTGCTACAAGCTATGGAATGATTCTTGTAACAATAGATGAATTAAGCTTAGCTGAATATCCTTCAATAGAATCTGGATATTATTACGAATATAGTAATGGCGATATCATTTATTTTAATAAGGCTGGCAATAGTCTAGAAACCTATTATGCTGATGGCTATACTTGGTATAAGGTTAGCAATGTAGCTTATGCAACCGATTCTAATGGAAACCATATATATTCAGGGGATGGCTGGTTACCTGATTTAAATGGTGAATGGCTTAAAATTATTCAATAGTTATTCTATTGATTTGGTTTATAATTAGGTTATGAACAAATTTTTAAAAGAAGATGACACTAAAAAGGCCATAACAGTCTATACAGTATCAGGTGTACTTATTGCCTTAGCTGTAATATTATTACTTAATTTAACTGATGTTAAAGCTTTCTTATCAAAGCTACTTACAATACTATCGCCATTTATTTGGGGTATCTTATTTGCGATTATCACTAATAATGTTGCGCATTTTATCGAAACACATTTACCCGAAAAATGGGCATTTAAAACTAGAAGATTTATAGGCGCTTTAGTCGCAACTCTTGTTTTAGTCATTATGGTTGTAGTTGTTGTATACTTACTTATTCCAAAACTAATCACAAGTATTTCATCTTTATCTGTTGTTATTAGCAATTTTGCGAACAACTCATCAAGTTGGGTTAAAGAAATTCAAAAGAGCATTCACTTACCGGCTGATATCGCAAATCAACTATATACTTATTCAAACCAAGTAGTACAAGCTTTATGGAATAGCGTTAAATCACTTGCCCCAAATGTAATCTCTTCTACTTGGACTGCCTTAAGTAGCTTAGGAAACTTCGTTATTGGCTTTATCGTTTGTCTATATATCTTAATTGATAAACAAAAGATTGCGATTAATATTAGAAGATTCTCACTTGCGATATTTAATACTAAACAATATGAAAAGGGTAGAAAGATTATGTATCTAGCACTAGAGAAGTTCTCTAATTTCTTCAGTGGCAAGATATATGATTCGATTATTATTGGTATATTATGTTTTATCGCGATGCTATTTATCAATACTGAATATGCAACACTTGTAGCTGTAATTGTAGGTATTACCAATATCATCCCATTCTTTGGGCCGATTATTGGTGCTATACCATGTGCCTTATTGTTACTAATTGTTGAACCAATTGACTGTCTAGTCTTTGTGATTATGATTATCATCCTTCAACAACTCGATGGTAACGTCATAGGTCCTGCCATACTTGGTGATTCAGTTGGACTTAGTTCTTTATGGATTATGTTCGCAATCTTGGTAGGTGGCGCTTACTTTGGCTTCTTTGGCATGTTACTTGGCGTACCAGTGGTTGCGGTTATCTATTATGTAATAAAGGGGCTAGTTGATGAGCGCCTTGATGAAAAAGGGATAAAGTAAATCGAGACTGAAAAGTCTCTTTTTTCTTGGCCTAAATAAAAAATAGACTTTAAAAATTTAAAGTCTATCGATTGCAGAATATCTACATTAAAAATTATTTAAAAAGATGAACTTAATTCATCTTAATATAAGAAGTTTGAATTATCTAATTGTTGAGATTCATCAAGTCTAACATCTTTAATACCAGGAACCTCATCCATAATTAGAGCTGCTACACCATCTTTAAGTGTCATCTCTAAGGCGCCACAACCAATGCAAGCACCATGTACTCTTACATAGACAATATCATCTTCAAGTCTTACAAATTCAACATCTCCTCCATCGGCTTGCAAGTATGGTTGTATCTTTTCAATTGTTTTTATGATTAATTTTTCTTTTTCACTTAATTCTTTGTTTTCCATGAAAAACATTATACACCCATTTTGTAGTATAATCATTTAGTATGAACGTGATGGATTCTTATAAGATTGGAATGACAGTATATGGAAAGATTACCGGTATTAAGCCATATGGTGCTTTTGTAAGCTTTGATGATGGTGTTAGTGGTCTTATTCATATCTCTGAATTATCTAATGGTTTTGTAAGGAACGTATCTTATTTTGTTAAAGTAGGTGACTATTGTATGCTTAAAGTAATCGACATTGATTATGAACACAAACAATTAAGATTATCTTTTAAAGCTCTTGAACAAAATACACGTAAATATGTTAAAAGAGTTAAATTCTCAGGAATGCCTGATAATAAAATTGGTTTCAACTCTTTAAAAGAAAAAATGAACGAATGGATAAGGAGAGACTTAAATGCTTAAATTAGATTTATCTTATGCAAAATTAAACGAAGATATCAACTCTTACCAAGAAAAAGTAAGTGAAGCTCACAAATGGCTACATGAAAAAACTGGTAAAGGAAATGACTTTGTAGGCTGGGTAGAGTGGCCAAATGATTACGACAAAGAAGAATTTGATCGTATCTTAAAAGTAAGTGAAAAACTTAAAGGCAAATACGACGTCTTATTAGTATGTGGTATTGGTGGTTCTTACCTAGGAGCTAGAGCAGCTAATGAAATGATTAGAGGCTTATATCCAGAAAACGGACCAGAAGTAATCTTTGTAGGTAACACTTTCTCTAATACTTATATTTCACAAGTTTTAAAACATATTGAAGGCAAAGATGTAATATTAAATGTTATTTCTAAGTCTGGTACAACAACCGAAACTTCTGTATCATTTAGAATCTTTAAACAATATATTGAAAACAAATATGGTAAGCAAGAAGCAAAAGAAAGAATTATCGCTACAACAGATAAGCATAAGGGTACTTTAAAAGAATTAGCTGATAAAGAAGGTTATGAAGAATTTGTAGTACCAGATGATATTGGTGGTAGATATTCAGTATTTACAGCTGTTGGTTTATTACCACTAGCATTAGCTGGTGTAGATATCAAGGCTTTAATGGAAGGTGCTAAGCTTGCCTACAATGACTTTGCTTCAGATAAATTAAACGAAAACAAGGCTTATCAATATGCGGTTGCTAGAAGAATTCTTGACAATCAAGGCTATAAGTCAGAAATGTTTGTTACATACAACCTACAACTAACAATGGTTGCTGAGTGGTGGAAACAATTATTTGGCGAATCAGAAGGTAAAGATGGCCTAGGCCTACTTCCTACATCAGCTTGTTTCTCAACCGATTTACACTCTTTAGGCCAATTTATTCAAGAAGGTCAAAAAGTATTATTTGAAACTTTATTATTAATTGACAATATGCCTGAAGATATCACTTTCCCAAGTGACAATGAAAATCTTGACAACATGAATTATCTAGCTGGTAAACAAGTATCATGGGTAAATAAAATGGCCATGCAAGGAACATTGAAAGCACATTGTGAAACTGGTAATGTTCCAAATATCTTAGTTACAATTGATGATAATAGCGCTAAATCATTTGGCTATATGATGTATTTCTTCTTTAAAGCTTGTGGTATGAGCTGCTACCTACTTGGCATTAATCCATTTAATCAACCAGGTGTAGAAGTATATAAGAAGGAAATGTTTAAATTACTTGGCAAAATTTAAGGGGATGATTAAAAATCATCCTTTTTTATTGGTATAATTTAGTAATGAGAATTGGAATTTTTACTGATACATATTTGCCTGATATCAACGGGGTGGTTTCTTCTGTTGAACTTTTAAGAAAAAAACTAGAAGACAATGGCCATGACGCCTATGTTATTTGTACATATAAGGGACATACTAAAGTTAAAAAAGAAGGCAAGATAATAAGACTTCCAGGTATTGAAGTTAAACAATTATATGGCTATGCCTTGGCTAGCCCGCTTCATTTTTTATATATTGATGAACTAAGATCTTTAAACTTAGATTTAATACATGCTGAAACAGAATTTGGTGTAGGCATATTTGCTAATATTGTGGCATCTAATTTAGGGCTACCACTTGTTAGAACCTATCATACAACCTATGAAGACTATACCCATTATGTTAATTTCGTTAATTCTAAAACACTTGATAAGGGCTTAAAAAAACTAGTTGTATCTTGGTCTAAGCTATATTGCGATAATTGTGTAAAACTAATTACACCATCTAAAAAGACAATGGAAATGCTTACCTCATATGGTGTTAAAACACCAATTGATATCATTCCTACAGGTGTTGAGCTAGATCGTTTCAAAGATGAAAACATTGACTTTGAAAAAGTGAAAGAAATAAGAAAAGAAATAAAACTAAAAGATAATGAAAAATTACTTGTCTTTGTAGGCAGAATTGCACAAGAAAAGTCAATCGATTCAATTATCAACGCTTTTAAGAAAGTAAAAGAAAATAATCTAGCACTTAAATTAATGATAATAGGGGACGGTCCTTCACTTAATGAGCTTAAAGAATTAAGCAGTTCTCTTGAATTAAATGATTATATTTATTTCATGGGCAAGAAACCATTTAGTGAAGTAGCCAATTACTATAAAGCTGCCGATGGCTTTATTAGCGCTTCAACAAGTGAAACTCAAGGCATGACCTATATTGAAGCTTTAGCTTCTGGTTTAATGGTTTTAGCACACTTTGATGAAGTGCTTGAAGATATTGTTAAGGAAGGTGAGAATGGCTACTTCTTTAAAGATGATGTCTATAGTGCTATTGAAAAATTTAATTCGTTGACAAAAGAAGAATTAGAGGCTAAAAAAGAAAAATGTATTTCTTCTATTGTTCAATATGATGCTCAAACCTTTGGCAAAGAATCGATAAGAATTTATGAAGAAGCTGTCGAAGAATACAAGGAGTCTTATTCAATTATTAAAACAACTTTAAAAGACAATTGTGTATTATTAACGCTCCTTTCTTTCTCAGGCGAACAAGAAAAATTAACTATTGCCTTAGATGCTTATTCTACTTTAGGTCTTAGAAAAAATAGTCGATTCTCTAAATTGAATTATTCTTTCTTTAAGGAACTAGAAATATATCCAATTGCCTATCGTGCTTGTTTAAAGCGTTTGGCTAATAGTGATTATTCTGTAAAAGAAATGTATGATTACTTGTATCATAAATATGAAGTTAATTATCATCAAGCTAAGTTAATTATTGATTTATTGATTGAAAAAGGACTATTGGATGATTATCGCTACGCTCTTTCAAAAGTGACTTCATTTAGGTCTAATTTCTATTCGAAGCGTAAGATGAATCAAAAACTAGTTCAAGCTGGTATTAGTCAAGAAACAATTGATAGGGTACTAGTTGATGAGAATGACAGTGATTTATTAGCATGCAAGAAAAAAGCTGAA
>CAVEWG010000079.1:0-7453 GCA_963619285.1 Oscillospiraceae bacterium
CTTGTAAAGAATCTATATGTCAAACCATTAGCGCTAACGCTTGGCATATCTAATTCATTGAAGTTATTCACTTCTATATAATCAACATACTCGCCATTTTGAAGTTTCATGACTAGCATATAGGTACCAGCACCCAAATTAGACAAGCTTGAACTTGTTCTAAAAGAAATATAATCAAGATTATAAGAAGACTTAAACGCACTAGCGTAATCAAAGTCAGACTTATAATTTTCGGCAGCTATCTCGATATAGTTGTTTGCGCTATCAACTAAATATAAAGTTGTCTTTATATTAGATAGATTTTCATAGTTGCAATAATACATCATAGCTCTGCCATCCATATAAAGAGTTAAAGAACTATCAAGAGTAAGTGTATCTAAACTAAATAATGAATTTCTTAAATTATTGTTTGGTTTATTGACACTTGAATAATTTATAGCATCAGGAAGACTTTCAGCAGAGAAATCCAAACGATAATTATACATACTATTAATTCTTAAACGATAAGTATAACCGTTATAAGTTTGAACAAAGTTCTTTGCGAAATCTTCGTATGAGTTAACAGTCTTAGATAAACTATATCCGCTATTATTGACAGTAACGCTTAAGTAATAGTCACCTTCACTTATTTCGGGGAAAGGAATACTTACACTAAAGCCAACATAGTTATATGTATGACCATCATTGAATGATACACCTTGATATTCTTTAACAGTGCATGCATATGATTTATAAATTGAGCCATCTAATAAATTAATAACGTTAATTGTTTGAGATATCTTACTAGCATCTGTCGCATCTATTCCCTTAATATAAGCGGAACCTTCTAATACCAAATTATTATCAGAAGCATACATATTACTTAGTGAAAACATGATACTTAAATCAGAATCAACATTCTCTTGATTTTCGTTTTTCTTATTTATTACAGTTAAATGTTCGCTCTTAACATAGGCAACACTTCTATCAAAATCATATTCACCATAACTAATTGGATTTAAACTACCTGTAGTAATTGGCGTACGATGTGTTTGAATATTGCCATTAGAATCAATAGGATTAGTAGATTGAATCTTAGTATAAGAACCACTTGTACCTAGATCTATAACGATAAATCCTTCTTGATAATATGGACCATATTGCGTTGTATATAAAGTCTTAGCACTATCACTTGCGCTAGCTTTTACTTCAATATCAAAATCTTTAATCAAAGATAAAGAATAATAATTATAATCAGTTAAAGAACCATTCTTACCAGTTGATAGCTTATCAATAGCGTAGGCAATTGAAGCTATTTCCATGCCCCAATAAGGATCACTTGCATATTTAACATTTAAACCAGAGCCCTTATTTCCTAAGGAAGACGAGAAAAATCTTCCATCAGTAATATCTACAAAGCCTCTTAGATTTATACCAGCTTGTTCATTAACACAATCCGCAACCGAACTAAAGCTACTAGCTTGATTAGGATCAGCATCAAAAGCGTTCCAACCAAATAAGTTATTTCTATTTACCGCATAACCACTAGTACCATTAGCCGATTCATGGCATGCCATCGCAAACATTAATAACGCGTTAATGCCATATTTGTTTTGAGCATCAATAAAGTATTGGCCAGAGCCAATCATAACCGATCTATTGCAGCCACTTACATATGAATTTAATGCATCAGCTGAAATATTAGTCTTAGAACGTAATGGTAAGAATTGATAATAATTATAGTAAGTAAAGGCATAGTTACTGAATGTGTCATCACTATAGAAATTAATGCCATCTCTTGAATAATATCTTACGCCTTCTTGCATCTGACTTGGTGCTACACCAATCGCAATTGAAGAACTTTCAGCACTAGAATTATTAGCTGAATAACCCCTATAGATATGATAGATTAATTCTTTATAACCGTTAGTAGTCTTAGCTTCATAATAATTTTGTGTACAAATTACATAGAAAGCAGCTTCATTTGTATAAGAGTTATTACCACCAAGTTGAATAGAAATACCATTTCTTAAATACTTAGAAGGAACTAAGTCTGTATACTCTAAATCAGTATAGCCATGAAAGCCATTAACATAGACCTCAATCATACCAGTGCCATTGCCTAAGTATCTTTCAGTATCTACATAATTTAATTCATAGTGTCTACCAACATATGTTTGTTTATAGTAGATAGAATGATTGCTGACATTTTGATAGATATTGATAGTAGCGCCATTTCTTGCATAAGAATAAGCGATACCAGATACCATCGCAATAATCTTAGTTGGTGATAAAGATGAGCTATGTCTAACAACAACATCGCCACCTAATTCTTTCATTCTAGATTTAGCACTATTAAAGTTATCATGACAACTTTCTGTAGTAAAAGAGCCATCATCATTAATATAGGCAACTTCATAGCCACAAGAAGCTAAATCTTGAGCTTGTACCTCAATTCTTTCAAAAGTACCAATAAATGGTACTAATAGACATATAACAAGTAATTTAATAAATATTTTTTTCATTAATTCAATACCGTATCAATTGTAGTACTAGAGCCATCGGAGAAATTTAAAGTAAGCTTACCAGAAAAATCTTGGGTTTCATCTGGATCGGTGAAGACTTGAAAGAACAGCGCATATTCATCACCGATATTTAAAGTTTTGCCTAAAATGTTATCGATTTTAACAGAATTATATGAATCATCTAAAGCTTCATAAGGTTCGACTTCGCCGTCCTTAGCATAACTAGCACTAGTTATCTTTATTCCATCTGAAATAGAAACAACCTTTATATTAAATGTATAGATACATAACATACTTGAATTATAGCTTTCACCATTTCTTGTCATCATATCTGAAACATAGCTACTAGAAACAGTTAAATTATAATCAGCAGTGTTTATCTCGTTTGAAGTATTCTTATTCTTAATAGAATCAATATTATCTTGATTCTTAGAAGTATCAATCATAAATGATTTGCCACTTATTGTATCAGTTAAAGTGATATTATCATTACCGGTATAAGGAACAAATACCTTACAAGTATATTCATTTTGATCACTTGTTATATCAACTGTTGTACCTAAAGAAGTATAGTTGAAATCTTTTACTTCAATAGTCTTCTTATAATTTAAGATGTCATTTAGCTTTATACTTTGATTTGTGATTAGATTATTCAAATCATAACTTATAGCTTGATTTGCACTAAACTTTAGTTCCGCAACAACAAAGTTAAAGCCTAAAGTATCATCTATATCTAAATAAGTCTTATAAGATAACAGTTCAATACTTACACCATCACTTACAATTGTTTCATTAGTTGGCGCATCAGTATTTGTATTTATACTTGTATCAGATGATTTAACAATCTTCATTATTCCAAGTACAATAATAATTACTAATACTATCGCAATTAAAATTAACAACAATAATCTATCATATCTAACTTTTCTTTTCTTGCTCATTTTTCCACCATTGATTCTTCCGCTTTTAATAGTTTGGTAAATCTTTCAATAGGAACAATAGCCGCCATTGGCTCATTATTCTTGACTATAATTTTAACATCATCAGGACCTAAATCCGAAATTATCTTGGCTGCTTTGCCTTGATTTAAAGCACTTATAGGAACTAATGAATCTAATACACTAGATAGAGAGTTTTTCATACAAAAAATTATAGACTCACGTCTATAATTTTGTCAATAAATTTAATACTAATTTTATTAATATTTTTATTATTATATTTATATATAAATTTATCTACAAATTTATATATATTTATTTAATACCATCTGGATTCTTCTTGATGAAATTATAAGAATCTCTACACATATCCTCTAAATTATATTGAGCCTCAAATCCCAATAATTCCTTAGCCTTAGTAGTATCAGCATAACAAGTAGCGATATCGCCAGCTCTTCTAGGAGCAATCTTATATGGAACAGGAACATTATTAGCCTTTGAATAAGTGTTGATAATATCAAGAACTGAATAGCCAATACCTGTGCCGATATTAATAACATCACATCCCTTATGGCTATTTGCGTATTCAATCGCAAGGACATGTGCCTTTGCAAGATCAACTACGTGGATATAGTCTCTTACACCAGTTCCATCTTTTGTATCATAGTCATCGCCAAATACATTAACAAATTCTCTTTTGCCAGTCGCAACATCAGCAACATAAGGCATCAAGTTATTTGGAATGCCATTTGGTTTTTCACCAATTAAGCCAGACTTATGAGCACCAACTGGATTAAAGTATCTAAGAAGTACTGCAGATAATTCTTTTCTTGCGTGCGCATAGTCTTCAATAATAATTTCATTCATAAGCTTTGTAGAACCATAAGGATTAGTAGTAGTACCCCTACCATATTCTTCCTTAAATGGAACCTTAAAGCTATTGCCATAGACAGTAGCACTCGATGAAAATACCAAGTTATTAACATCATACTTTTCCATTAATTGATATAAGTTAACTGAACCTGAGATATTTGTTTCATAATAAGCTAAAGGAATTTGAACCGACTCGCCTACGGCCTTTAAACCCGCAAAGTGTATTACCGCATCAAATTTGTTTTCCGCAAATACTTTTTCAAATGCTTCTTTGTCTTTAATATCAACATTATAGAAAGCAGGTTTAACACCAGTAATTTCTTTAATGCGATCCAAGACATTAATACTTGAATTGTATAAATTATCTACTATTACACATTCATGTCCCTTACTAATTAGTTCAACACAAGTATGTGAACCAATATAGCCTGTACCACCAGTAACTAAAATTTTCATAAAGTTTCCTCCTACTTAACGAAATTTATTGCACCAAGCACACCGCTTGATAAAAGACCCATAATAATTCCCGCAAGAACAACGCCACACATTACAGCTAGCACCGACTTTTTAAAATCTAAATCTAGGAAAGATGCAGCTAATGTACCAGTCCAAGCACCAGTGCCAGGAAGTGGGATGCCTACAAATAAGAACAATGCTACATAGATACCGTTCTTTGACTTTGAAAGAAGAGCTTCTTTACCCTTTTCACCTTTTTCAATACAGAAACGACAAAATTTCGCAAAAGGCTTAAAAGAAACATCCTTGCCCCATCCTAGTACCTTCCTTGCGAAAAAGAAGATAACAGGAACTGGAAGCATATTACCAACAATAGCGATTATATAGCTTTGTAGAAGTGGTAAATTAAACGCAACAGCATAAGGGATAGCACCTCTTAGTTCTATAAGAGGAACCATTGATACAAAAAAGACAATTAAATACTTTGTTAACATAATACTTTCCTTTATTTAAATAATTTTAATAAGTCTTGCCCTGTCGCAAAAATAAACAATAATAGAAACAAAGCATATGACAAGCCTATTATATATGATTCGACTTTCTTACTAATAGGTTTTCTAATAATAGCCTCAATTAGTGTTAAAACAATTCTTCCACCATCAAGTGCAGGAATTGGAATCAAATTAAATATACCTACATTAAGCGATAAAGTGGCAGCTAAAACATAATAATAAATCATGCCATTGCTTACAGCGTCACTAGTAGCTTTATAAACACCAACTGGACCTGATAAATTATTTAGGCCTACACCTCTAAATAAACCCTTTACAACTGTAATCAATAATAAAGTAAGTTCCTTTAGATAATCGTAGCCATATTTCCAACAATTTAATAGATTTACTTTTTGATACTCATATTGGCCAAACTTAACACCAATATAAGCACTGCCAGAACTTGTATCTGGTGTAACTACAATTGTTACATCTTTGCCATCTCTTTCAACTGTTAAAGTAATATCGCCACTTTCATATAAAGAAAGAAAATCACTTAAATCAGAATAAGAAGAAATAGACATTGAATAACCATTTTCATATTCAACCTTTTTAATGTCATCATCTACCATAAGGCCTGCATTTAGTGCAGGAGAGTCAGCCATTACTTCTGTTATAACGGGTTTTGATGCTACGGCTACTTGACCAATTGATAAATAGACCAAAGACATGATAACAAGCGCCAAGACAAAGTTCATAAAGACACCTGCTAATAGAATTAAAATTTTCTTAAATTTTGAAATGCCTTTTAAAGTTCTGGATTCATCAACAGTTAGAGTTTCAACATCGATTTGTTCATCAAAATCATCAGGAGCATTGGCAATCGCACAATAACCACCGATTGGTAAAAGTCGAATTGAAAAAGTTGTTTCCTTGCCCTTCTTTTGGTATAGAGCCTTGCCCATGCCAATAGAGAATTCAGGAACATAAACATTAAATGCTTTCGCAACAATAAAGTGTCCAAATTCATGAACGATTATAATTGCTAGTAACATCACGATAAATAAAATAAAATTTAATACAATATTCATTAATTATTAGCCCAAAGATTCCTTACGTAATTTTTTGCCCAATCATTATAATATATAAGTTCATCTGCATCAGGAGACTTCACAAAGTGAGCCTTCTTTAGCGTTTTAATAACATATTGTTCAATTTCCACAAACGCTATACGACCATTTAAGAATAAATCAACAGCCTCATCATTAGCACCAATTAATAATGCACCAAAGTTACCACCATAGGCACCAATTTCTTTAGCTAATAATACAAGTGGATATCTAGCATAGTCTACTTTTCTAAAACTAATTGATAAAGCCTTAGAGAAGTCCATCGGCTTAACTAGTTCATCGCCTGTATTTTCAGGATATAGTAGCGCATATCTAATTGGTAAACGCATGTCAGGAGTTGACATTTGTGCCATCACTGTTCCATCGTTGTATTCAACCATTGAATGCACAATAGATTCAGGATGAATCACAGGTTCAATCTTGTCATATGGTATATCAAACAAGTAATGAGCTTCCATGATTTCAAAACCTTTATTCATCATGGTTGCTGAATCAATTGTAATCTTAGAACCCATAGACCAAGTTGGATGATGTAAAGCTTCTTCAACGGTTACCGTTTTTAATTGTTCACGTGTCTTATCTCTAAAGGCACCACCGGATGCTGTTATGATTAGCTTTTTAACATCCTCTTTTTTATGTCCTTGTAGACATTGCAGAATTGCTGAATGTTCTGAATCAATTGGAAGAAGAGTTACACCATATTTTTTAACAGCAGCATTTATAATATCACCACCAGCTACAAGTGTTTCCTTATTAGCTAATGCGATATTTTTATTATGTTCAATCGCAACTAGTGTTGGCTTAAAACCAGTAAAACCAACAAGCGCATTTTCTAGCCAATCATAGTTTTCTTCTTGAACAATCTTTTCAAGTCCGGAATTTCCATAGTAAAAACGGACATTTGGATATAAAGAAATAAGTTCTTCACACTTTTCAATTGAATAAACAAATTCAAGATCAAATTCTTCTAATAAAGTCTTTAAGTAATCAATGTTTTTGCCAACAGAAACGCCCTTTAGAATTAGCTTATCTTTATGTTCCTTAATAACATCTATAGATTG
>CAVEWG010000080.1:0-7340 GCA_963619285.1 Oscillospiraceae bacterium
TTGTGATCTATTCTCTTTAAAGAAACTTATTGTCAAAATCATGCGAATATAAAAAAGATCGGAGAAAACATGAATAATGAAATTATTAAATTTGTTAATGGAAGTCTACAACTAGATGTTACGGTATCGCCAGATAAAGAAACTGTTTGGCTTTCACAAAAACAAATGGCTGAACTGTTTGGCAAAGACAGAAAAACGATTACAAGGCATATCCAAAATATATTTAAATCAAACGAATTAGATGAGTTTTCAGTATGCTCATATTTTGAGCATACTGCTTCTGATGGCAAAACATATAAAACTCAGTATTATAACTTAGACATGATTATTTCTGTTGGATATCGAGTAAACTCGAAACAAGGTATCCTATTCCGCAAATGGGCATCCTCAATATTGAAGGATTATATGATAAAAGGGTATGTAGTAAATGAAAAACGACTTGAGGTTTTAAATAAAACAATCACAATTCAAACCAAAATGTTGGCATCTGCTTTGGATATTGAAGAAAAAGAAGTATTGAATGTAATAGACGCTTACTCAAATGCTTTATCATTGCTTGATGATTATGATCATGGTTGTATTTCAAAACCTAAGGGCAATAATTCGACTTATCGTTTAACTTATGAAGAATGTAGAGCACTTATTGATTCAATGAAATATGGAGGATTTTCTGATGTATTTGGCGTTGAAAAAGAACCTGGCAAACTAAATGGAATTATCGCTGCCGTATATCAGAATGTATTCGGTCAAGAAATGTATCCAAGTATTGAAGAAAAGGCTGCTAATCTACTCTATTTCTTAATAAAAGATCATCCTTTCGCAGATGGCTGTAAACGTATTGGCGCTTCAATATTTCTTGAATTCTTAAAAAAGAATCAACATTTAATTATTAATGGAAATCAAATCATTTCAAATAGTGCATTAGTAGCTATTACCTTAATGATTGCTGAATCAAGACCAGAAGAAAAAGAAACTATGGTCAAACTTGTGATGAATTTCTTGAAAAGTTAATTTACACTATCAAAGCCGAGATAATCATTAATGTGCTTGACAATCAAAAAAGAGGGCCTTTTTTCAGTTCTCTCTTCTAAGGTAATGGGACCTCCATTACCTTTATAGTAGTCGCTAGATATTTTTAGTTTTTACTCTCATTACCTTTATAATTGTCTTATTACCTTTATAATTGTCGCTGAACATACAAGTTGTCAATTAACACAACGATGTTATGTTCCAATTTAAAATGCAACAAGATACCAATATATTGGCTTTTTCACTCTATTAGTTTCAACTTAAAATGCAACAAAGAAAATTTATCTTACAAGTTTTAATAAAATAGCGACAACATTAATCGCGACAAGAAAGTTTTAATCAGATTCAACGATCAGTCTGCAACCCAGTCCCTTATTGCTTTTCTTGCCACATCCATTTTTCTTCAGCTAATCTCATCGTTATCTAAGATTATTTAAATAACCAATTATTTCACTAAATATATCATCGATATCTGTGTCTAGCCATCTTTTATCGCTTTTATCTACTCTTTTCTTATATAGCTCATTCTTAAATATGGAATTTAATCTTTTTAAAATATCTGATAAATTATTTTCACGCATTTTGACATCATCAAAAATAAACACATGTAAACATTCAATTAGCTTTTGAGTATCCATTCGGCCACATTGATAATACATATCATAAATATCTTTATAACGCGTATTGAAGATGCCAAACTTTAAAAGGGAACGCAACTTTTCAGCAAACATCTGTTCTTTGGTATTTATAAGAAGTGATGCGCCTTCGTCATCAAACGCAATATCAAAACAATAATCTTCCTGTTTAATTTCCACGTGTTTATGTACACCTAAATCAATTTTACTTTCAATAACATTATTATAAACATCCTTAATATGCACGTGTACTCTTTTTCCTTTATAATCTTGCTGATTCAATTCCTCAATTTCCCCAACTCTTGTTATTGTTATGTCATCTAGACAATTTAGCTTCGCAATAAAATTATCAATTGATTCATCAGAAAGCGAATATCGTATAAAGTCTATGTCCATATCCTGTGTCGCTCTACGAACATTATTTGTTATACTTCTCATAACAACGCCACCCTTTATTGTTACATTTCTAGATAAATTACTTTTTGATATTGCTCTTAAAATAATGTCTTGGCATACTCTTGCTTCAGCATTATTGGTTTCATATCCTAGTTCACATACTTTTCTAACTAAATCAGATAAATTCATTAAAATACCTCCAATTGCACCGTATTTAAAACGAAATTTGTTTTAGGGAGCCTATAAGCATATTCTTGTATAGCCTCTATATCTAATTCATGAATAAGCTTTCTATAATTGTTTATAATCTCTTTGTAATAATCAAATGAGAACTTATTTTTATTACGAATTAGCTCAATCAACATTCGTTCTTTATTAAAAACACTAATTTCAATACCATTATAAATTTTGTTTTCAGCACCAATTCCAAGGCTATCATTATTATCAAAGAATTGAATTACTCTCTTATCTTTGATTTTAGTAAAGTCTTTGTTTGTAAGCAAATAATAACCTTTTGGAATCACATCTGTAAATCCATGATAATAAAAAGCACTATTAAGAGTAAACACTGCATTTGGATATAATTTGTTTATTATTGCCAATTCATTTTCATACCTATTATCTGAATATATACCTTTATCAATTCTATACAAAGAACCATTTTTAAGAAGCTTAGAAATCTCATAATTACTTTTGTATTTATCAATGCATTCTTTATACGTATACAACATTCAATTACCTCTTTTAATAATAATCCGTATTTTTTACATTTTTACGGACTTTAATTAAAATATACCATAAATTTTTTATATTACAATAAAAAGGATTTAATTTTATTTCGAATTCTACCCCTGCTACTAAATTTGTTTCATACAGAGTAAAAAAATAATCTTCACTGGTATCTTCGTTCATATATCTAGCCTTCTTAATTTTGGCACTGGCTGTTCTTGG
This sequence comes from Oscillospiraceae bacterium, assembly GCA_963619285.1. Lineage (GTDB taxonomy): Bacteria > Bacillota_I > Bacilli_A > Erysipelotrichales > Erysipelotrichaceae > Colivicinus. Next base: position 3,012 of record CAVEWG010000080.1, read on the forward strand.
CATAAATATTATCATTTCTAATATAAAAAAGAGTAGATTTTGTTTTTCTACTCTTATCATATCGTGTTTTATTACATTTTAAATTGTAAATTTTACTTTTTGTACTTTTTCGCTTATTGCATTTATAATTGTAACCTTACAACGATTATTCCTTATTATCTAAGTGCAATACACGGCTTCTTATCTCATCCGTTCTGCCCTGATTCCAATAGTGTGAGCCTAAATATCCGCAAGTTCTTCTAGTTACTTGCATCTTGCTTTGATCTCTATTCTTACAATTAGGACATTCCCACACTAGCTTATGAGACTTTTCATCTTCAACAACCACAATTTCACCATCATAGCCACAATTCATACAATAATCAGACTTAGTATTAAGCTCACCATACATAGTATGATCATACATATACTTAATTACTTCTATAATAGCTTCTACATTGTTTTGTAGGTTTGGCGTTTCAATATAAATAACATTGCCACCTGGGCTTAGTTCTTGGAACTTACCATCGATATCTAGCTTATCAAAAGCATCAATGTTTTGGAACACTGGTGTATGGCTTGAATTAGTTACATAATCTCTATCATGACCATCTAGTTTTACAAAAACATCTTCACCGAACTTCTTTTTGGCAAGCTTAGCAAACTTATAAGTTGTTGTCTCAAGTGGAGTACCATATACTGAATAATCAATATCTTCTTCCTTCTTCCACTTATTACACTTATCATTTAGATAATTCATGACCTTCATACCAAATTCTTCACCTTCTTTATCTGTAAGATTTAGACCAGTCATATACTTAACACACTCATAAAGTGCTGCATAACCTAAAGACGCTGTTGCATAGCCTCCATAGATTAATTTCTCTAATTTCTCATGTGGTTTTAGTCTTGCCAAAGCACCATGTTGCCATAAAATTGGCGCTACATCACTTGTTGCACTAGCAAGTCTATTAATTCTAACCTTTAAACCAGAATGACATAGTTCCGTTCTTTCATCCATTAGCTTCCAGAACTCACTTTCATTCTTGTTAGAACTTAAAGCAGCATCAAATAGATTTATTGTACAAACACCACAATTGAATCTACCCCAATACTTGCCCTTACTTGGATCATAATTTAAAGCATTAGCAGGATTGCCCTCAATTCTATCTGGCGTTAAGAAAGATCTACATCCCATAGGACCATAACAATCACCTACACCAAACTTATTAATCTTAAGCTTCTTCATCATCTTTTCTGATACATAATCAGGAACAAGACGCTTTGCCGAACACTTAGCACTAAGCTCTGTTAGATACCAATATTTAGAGCCTTCAGTGATGTTATCTTCTTCTAAGACATATAGAAGCTTAGGGAATGATTGAGTAACATAGACACCCTTTTCATTCTTGAGACCTTGAATTCTTTGTTTAAGGAATTCTTCAATAATCATCGCTAATTCATCTTTATATTCATCAGTCTCATTTAAATACATAAACACTGAACAGAAAGGAGATTGGCCATTTGTAGAAGACATCGAATTAATTTGATAATTAAATGTTTGAACACCATCTTCTACTTCCTTCTTAGTTTGCTTAGTTGCATAATCATATGCAGCCATATTAGAAACATAAAGCTCACTATCCATTCTAGTATTATCATTAATATTAGAATTTAATTCTTCATTTAATATTTCACTAATAAAGAACTTATAGTGTCTATAGAAACTACTTCTTACAAAAGGAGCCAAATGCGTTAAAGTAATAGTTAAACCACCATAACTAGAAGCCGAAACAGCCGTCATAATTTGGGTAGCAATAGTACTTGCCGTAATAAATCTATGAGGCTTTTCAATCATTACACCATTTAAAACAGTGCCATTTAAAAGCATATCCTCTAGATTAATTAACTCACAATTATGTCTTGCAAAATCAGCCAAATAATCCATGTCATGTTCATGAATTATGCCCTCATCATGCGCTTTTACTACATCCTTTGGAAGCAAGAATCTTCTTGCGATATCGGTATTAACAATACCCGCAATATAATCACGTTGAGTTGTAACAAGTCTTGCATTCTTATTAGAATTTTCCTCATTCCAATATTCTGATTTACCATTGATAAGCTCAAAAATAGATTCATCAGTAGTATTAGACTCTCTAATTAATTTATGACGATAACGATACTCAATGAATTGTTTTGCCAATTCATAACAATCATATTTCATCATCGCTCTTTCAACGATATCGTTTATTTCTTCTACAGAAACATTATGTTCCTTAAGTAGACTTTCTACTTCATTTTTACTAGCTTCATATATTACTTCCAGTTCAGCAGCAGAAGCTTTTTTCTTTATATCATGATTAGCACTAATAATCGCTATTCTTATTTTTTCAGGGTCATAAGCGACAAAGTTCCCCTTACGTTTTTTAATCTCGTTCATACTACTTCTCCCACTTTTATTATTAGTTGACTTTTCAACTATTACAATTATAGTGACCGTAACATGAAAAAGATAGTACTTTTTATCTAAATGAAAAAGAATTTTTGAAACGTTTTTTCATTACGTTTTAATGTTGAAAATCAATAAAAATTGTGCTATTTTTTATAACCAAAAGAAAAGGCGATCAACTAGTAACCACCTTATAATTTAACCATTATTTATCGCCTAATTAAGCTCTTTGCATAGTGATTTTCCAATCACTACCAACACCTATTCCATAAGCCTTAGCAAACGATCCTTGATTAATTGCCACGGCAATGTGATAAGCCGAATTCATATAGATAATTGGCGTTGAAACCGGAACATCCGCAAAAGACTTTCCATAGTTAATTGTATTTGTATACATACAAACATCTTTATTAAATATTTTAACTAAGATATTGTCACCAAACTTAAAGCCACATTTCTTAAAGTCTTCATATGGAATAGAAGTCCATAAAGAACCAAATCTAACATCAAGAATATCAATTTGACCCTTAACACCATTTTCGATTGGCTTACAACCATATAATTCAAGAGAAACAACCTCACTTAAATCAAGCTTAGGACCCACGCCATCTAAATCAATTGTATTAGAAGCAAGTCTAGCACCAGTATAAGCATATACATCTCTGCCATGGAAAGTATAAGACAATTCAGAATCCTTAAGTCTATTAACTCTTTCTTCAATTTCTCTTATTTCGCTAATACCAACAAACTTAGCAATATGAGTTAAAGTACCATTGTTTGGCGTAACAATATATTGATTAGTCTTAGTTTTGGCAACAACACTCTTTCTAGAACTACCGACACCTGGATCTACTACTGATACAAACACGGTACCTTCTGGCCAATAATTGATAGCTTGAAACAAACGATAAGAAGCATCAAAAATATTATATTGAGGAATATTATGAGTTAAATGACGTATATTTAAATCTTTTGAAACCCCAAAAGAAACACCTTCCATGGCACTAATTGCGCCATCATCTAGTCCAAAATCTGTTTGAAATACTAATAAATTATTCATGTTCAAATACTACCTTATAATCCTTTCCAAAAGTTAAGTTATATGTCTTACATAAGTTATCAACAACCATAGCTAGAGCCATCTTATTAAGCTCGTTGTTATAAATCATGACAGTATGATCCTTTGCCTTACCAAATGAATCATAATAAGGAAGATCCCACTTATATAAAAGTTCATCATTATGATAAATTGAAGTCTTAACAACATCACCAAACTTAAAGCCCATTTCCTTAAAAGTATCAAGTGGAATATTAGTCCACAAGTTACCAAAGTTTGGATCCTTTATCTCAAATATGCCTTCTAGTCTTCCATTAATTACCTTACATTCAGGAATCTCTAGTCTTTTGATTAGTTCTACATCATACTTAGGACCAACTTGTTCATAAGCAATTTGACCTGATGCTAATTTAGCAGCACAATATCCAAATAAATCACGACCATGGAAAATAGAAACATAGCCATTATCATCTCTATGTAATCTATTAACTGTTTCATCTATTTCTCTTACTTCTTCAATTCCCCACTTGTTATAAACATGAGTCAGGGAACCATTATCAGGTGTAACGATATAATAACCATTCTGAGTCTTAGCAACACAAGCTCTTCTACTTGTACCAACACCTGGATCTACTACGGATACAAAGATTGTGCCCTTTGGCCAAAAATCAATATATTGATAAAGTCTATATGAAGCAGACCAAGTATCATATTGAGGAATCTCATGAGTGGCAGTAATAAGTTCAATATCTTCATCAACGCTCTTACATACACCATACATTGATGCTACTGCACCCTCTGCATAAGTAAAGTCTGTTTGGAATACTAACATTTTTTTCAT
>CAVEWG010000081.1:0-7277 GCA_963619285.1 Oscillospiraceae bacterium
AATGCATTATAGATGACAATGTTATCAAACTTATCATCTTTATATTCTTCTACATCACCACAAATAAACTTAAGATCTTTAAATTTATTTGATGCAATCTTAATCATTTCACTTGATATATCAATTCCTGTAACATTACATTTTCTATCTAAATAATATGGAATAAGTACACCTGTGCCACACGCTACATCAAGCACCTTATTTGAATCAACATGACCTTCATCTAATATTTTATTAATGATGTCATCATCTTTAATCATGTCTTTATCCCATATAGGGGCTAAAGAATCAAAGAAATTTTTAATGCTTGCTTTATCCATTAAATAAGCTTAGCTTTCTTTAGCGCAAAATAAATTACTGGCACAAAAATAATTTGAATAACAATACCTGGTAAACAAGTCACAAAATAACTAGTTGCCCATACCGCCATAGAATAAGAACCTTTCGCAAATATTAAGGCTTTAATTATTCCTGTTAACACTCTACCTATAAGCATTGCTCCAATTAAAGATACATATACTTTTACTGTTAGATTTTTTAAATTTAATATCTTCATTAACAATCCCGTAAATACTCCATATAAGGCAAGTTCAATCATCATTTGTGGTAAATAGCCCATAGCTGGCATACCAGTAATCAAACTAGACAATAATGGTCCAACAAGTCCACATAATAAACCATATGGTAAACCAGCAATTAATCCACATAATAATACAGGAATATGCATTGGACAATAAATTGATCCTGCATTTGGAATAGCGTGAAACGCTTGTGGAAGCACCACGCACATCGCAATCATAATTGCGCATATAATAGCTTTTTTTGTATTTGTCATAAAACCTCCCCTAGTATACAAATTAAAGTTAATATTAAAACACACCAAGTAAGTATGTAATAATCATTTTTGTTTAAACAAAGTTCAAACTTAATCTTCTTGTTTCTATTTAGTTCATAGCCTCTAGAAACTAAAGCAATTGATAAATCGTCAGCTCTTTTAAAAGCGGAAATAAATACTGGCACAATAAAAGGAATAATATTTTTTCCTTTTTCAATTAGATTCTTACTATCAAGTCTTGCTCCTCTTGCCATTTGGGCTTTTCTAATAATATCTGCTTCTTCAAACAAAATAGGAATAAAACTAATTGATATTGAAATTATCATTGATATCTCATAGACATTGACACCAACAAACTGTAAAGGATAAAGTAACATTCCTATGCCCTTTGTAATATCAATTGGGCTAGTAGTACTTGCAAGTATACTAGCTAGCACTACTATAATAATCATTCTGCATACTACATTTATGCCTTGCGTTAAACCAGTTAAAGAAGGTGTAAATATTAATAACTTAAAGTAGGCATCATTACTAGAAAAGAAACAAAAGTTCATAAAGAGAATTATTAAATAAAACCATTTAACTTTTAGTATTGAATCAAGTAATGTCTTATAATCACATTTTGATAATTTAACTAGAATAAACAATATTATTATCCATAGTAAATATAGATAAATACTACTTGTTTGAATTACGGAAACAATCAATAAAATAAAACAAATCAACTTAATAAATGAACTAGAATCATGTACTAATGATTTCTTATATTCATATAAACCAAGAGGCATGCTATTCATGTTTATACCTCTTTTCTATTTCATTTAATAAGTCTTCATACTTTAGACAATTAGCTATATTTAATTTATTAGCTAGTTTAGAGATATATCCTCCATCATAAGCATTAAGTGATGTTTTTGTTTCTTTATCACTTATTATTTCTCCATTGTCTAAGACAATTACTCTATCAGTTAATTCACATATAATGTCAATACTGTGACTTATGATGATGATAGTTGTTCCCTTTAAATGTAAATTATTTAACATTTTTATAAGTTGGGTTTTACCATCATAATCCAAACTAGCGAATGGTTCATCTAGTATTAAATACTTAGGACTTGTAACAAGCACTCCTGCTATGGCTATCTTTCTTTTTTCACCAATTGAAAATTCTAATGGTGACTTATCTTTAACTTCTTCATAATCAAAGCCCATGTATTCAATCACTTCTTTTATTTTTGTTTTATCTTTAATGCCTCTATTTTTTAGGGCAAAGCCAACATCTTTTTCAACAGTACTTTCAAACAATTGTTTCTCAACAAATTGAAAGATTACACCTATATCATTTCTATCAATTCCTTTATAGACTACTTCACCTTTATCAGACTTAACTAAGCCACTTAATATATCAAGTAATGTAGACTTACCACTTCCTGTTTTACCAACGATGCCAATATATTCCCCATCATTAATTGTTAAGTTTATATTATTAAGTGCACATTGTTTATAGCTAGCATTTTTTAAATAAGTGTAACTTATATCTTTTAATTCAATCGACATAGTTCCTCCAATAATTCCTCTTCATTAATTGGACACTTATCTAATTTAAGTCCTCTATTTTTTAAATCATAATATAGTCTTACACATAGTGGTACTTCAATTGAATTAGCTTTTAATAAATCAATATTAGTTAAAACGTTGTAGGCATTATCATCACACACGATATTTCCATTATTAAGAATAATAATTCGATTAGCTCTAATAGCTTCATTACTATCATGAGTAATTGTAATGATTGTTTTACCATCTTTATGTAACCTATCAATAATATTTAAAACATCTTCTTTACCCTTTGGATCCAACATTGAAGTAACTTCATCAAATATCAATACATCAGGATTACCTGTTAAAACACCCGCAATCGCAATGCGTTGTTTTTGACCACCGGACAACAAATGCGTTGACATATTTTCATAGCCTTCCATATCAACATCTTTTAATGATTGTTTTATTCTTTGTTCTATTTCTTTTTCATCTACACCTAGATTGTTTGGATAAAAAGAAAGATCTTCTTTAACAATTGAAGAAACAAATTGATTATCTGGGTTTTGATAAACAACGCCTACTATATTAGGGTTCGAACCTAGTAATTTAGCTAAAGTAGATTTACCTGAACCATTCTTTCCAAGTATGCATACATACTCAGCCTCATTGATGCTTAAAGAAATGTTGTTTAACACAACTTCATCATCATATGCATAGTTTAAGTTTTTTACTTCAATTAAAGCCACAAAAAAATTATATAGAAACTATATAATTTTATAAGCCCCATAGGGGTTAAAAGATATTCTTTATAAAGAAATTTATAAATCTATTGGCATCATATAATTCAGGATGCCATTGTACCGCATAGATGTTATCACCCTCTATCGCTTCTATGTATCCTTCTTTACTGTATGCTGCAGGCCTTAAGCCATCACCTAAATGTTTGATTACTTGATGATGATAACTATTAACACTTAGTGTTTCTTGTTTATATAAATCATAGACAAAACTATTTTTATCAACAGTCACATCATGAAAGACATCTTTATGTTCTTTTATGTCTTGATGCAAATTCCCACCAAAACATACATTAATAATTTGAATGCCTCTACATATTCCAAGTATTGGCTTATGCGCTTTATGAAATTCTTTAATATAAAAGATATCTAAGTCATCAATAAAGTCAATTGGTTCAATTGATCCATTTATTTCTTCATTATAGTTTTTAGGATCAATGTCACATCCTCCTGGTACAAATAAGCCATCACAACTTTCTAATATAAAATCTTTTTCAATGGTACTTGTAACTGGTATTAGAATTACATTATTGTCATTAAACATTCTTACATTAGCGTTGTTTACATAGTAATATCCACCGCCAAAGTCTTGTTTAATAAATCTTGTTGTTACTGCAATTTTCATATTCATTATTCACTCACAATCTCAACTTCTTTTCCTAAAAACGCAACGCCATATTTAATAATATCCTTAACGCCTTGCTTCTTCATATTTGTATCGTATTTATTATTGTTTATTTGTTTTAATGCTTGCTTGGCTAACTTTATCAAATCCTTTGAATTCTTACAATACTTTAATTCAATAATTACTCCAGGCAATTCTTTATTTTTAGGTTTTAATTCAATGTCTAATCTTCCATTGCCTGATTCTATATTAGAAGATACATATACACCATTAAATAATGTACATATTCCAAGCATAAATCCATGATAAAAATTTTCTTGATATGTATCAAAATAACTTACTGAGTTAATAAGTAATTCTTTTAATAATTCTTTCAGTTTATTTGTGTCTTTATTGAAAACAGCTTCTGATATTGAAGCAACAATTCTACTTGGAAATATGTTGTCTAGTCTATTTAATATTTCATTACGGTAAATACTAATAATTTCTTTATTTGGAATACTTAATTTACAAATTGTATTACCATTATCATCAATATATTTTTCATCTATTTTTAAATAACCAGCTACTAATAAAAAACTATAGATTGTTGATGGATTATCCTTTATCATTGGATAAATTACGCCATTATCAATATAAGTGGTAATACTATTTCCATTAATTAATGAATATAACTTATCAATCGTTTCATTGTTACAATTATTTATGATTTCGCCGATTATTTCATTACTTCCTGTACTTTGCCAATATGGTTTAAACTCACCATCGTTATTAAAGTAATTAATAATTGACCATGGATTAAATATTTTAGTATTGCCAAATCTATAACCATCATACCAATTTACAATCTCATTATATTTATTTGCTAATCCATAATATGAGGCCATATTTAATACTTCTTCACTTGTAAATCCAAAATATGAACTATATTTATCTTCTATTAAAGAATTTACTTTTAAATTGTTTAAACCACTAAAGATACTTTCTTTAGATACTCTTAAGATTCCTGTTAAAAAACCAAATGCCAAATATGAATTATCTTTTAAACAAGAAGAAAACATATTTCGCATAAAATTAATTATTTGATCATAATAACCATAAACATAACCTTCGTTAATTGGTGTATCATATTCATCTAAAATGATCACTACTTGTTTATTATGATACTTGTACAACATTATTGTTAAATCTAATAAGACATTTGCTAATTCAGATTCATTAATATTTCCATCAATTATCTTATCTATTTGTTTTTTATCATACTCATTGCATTTATCCAATAAATATAAATGTCTTAATATTTCGCGTTTAAATATATCTTTAATTGAACTTATGGCACTATCATAATTATCATATTTGACATCTTTAAACGTAATATAAATAACTGGATACTTCCCTTGATAATCTTGATATTTCTTTCCATATGACCATATATCTTTATCAACAAAATATTTACTTGTATCTTCATCACTTATCTCAAAGAAACACTTAAGCATATCCATGTTTAAGGTCTTACCAAAACGTCTTGGACGTGTAAACAAAGAGACCTTAGCTTTTTCGTCAATAATATCTTTTATTAGGTTTGTTTTATCAACATAGTAATAGCTAGCTGCAATTTCTTTGAAACTAGATATTCCAATAGGTAATGGTAAATTACCGCAATCATATGTAAGCGTATTGTCATTAATATAAAAAGGTTTATTTGGAATACGCCAACTTTTGCCTTCTTTATATGCACCATCAAAGTAGCCTTCATTGCATAACCCAGTTATTCTTCTAGAACTTAAATTTAATTTCTTGGCCAATTCATTTGCTGATAAGTATTCTTTCATACCAAGATTATATCATCTTTCGGAAATGTATCGGAAATGTATCGGAAATTACCAGAAAATTCATTTCCGATAAAGATTACTAACTCTATATTATTTCTTAAGTATAAAATTTATTTATGAATATAAGCAAAATTGAAATCGAATTAATAAAAGGTAATCAAATAGAATTTATATACAACAACAAAACATATAGAATCTATCAAGGCGAAGTATGTGAACAAGATGATGTATTTGTTTTAATTGATTCAAATAATAAAACATATGAAAAATATTTCTTTAAAGATTTATTAAAAGTTAAAGTTAATAATGCTACTTTAAAAGAAATGTTAGAAGACTCAGATAAGATTAAAATTGTCTACTAAATATATGCCGCCATTATAGCAAGAATTAAAGAAGGTGGCATGTATGTAACTTTTAATTTCTTACCACATGTCAAATTAACACCGATATAGAAAATAAGAATAACACCAATTAATGACAAATTAGCTTTGGCGCTTGTAATGCCAGGATCACTTATTCTAAGCATTCCTGATGTTGAGCCCACTAAGCCAATGAATAAAGTTGTTATACCACATGCCCTATTTAAAGATGATTGTTATTTTTGTTTGAATGGTCTGCCTGTTAAGCATCCTAAAGTTCCTCCAGCTACAATACTGGCACTGTTAATTATTCTTCCTATCATATTTTATCCATTTACTTTTTAGTAAATGATTTTAGCCCTTTCTTTGTTTTTAATAGGTTTTTATCTAACATTTTTTACATTAATAACATTAAGATAATTGCCTGAGAGTTATACTTTTTTACCAGCTACAGGCAATTATCCCCTACTTTTTGATAGATAATTGCCTGTAATCACTATTTTTATATGTTTTTTACAAATAATTTAGCGCTAGTATTACTTACTCTATAAACACAGGCCTTTTTGTTTTCTGACCATGTCCAGTTCTTAGAATTCATATATTCCTCACAAATTGGGTTCGACCCCTGGTTTGAACTGCCATTATTAGAATTATTGTTGGTTTTTGTTTGTACTTTTATTTTTAAAATAACATTTTTATCTATATCTTCTCTGTCTTTTATATATGATGGCAACGCGGCAATATGGCCCTTGATTACAAGTTCTTGTTCATTAGAATTATTTGGATCAAACGATATTGTAAAATTATCATCCCATATTACTTGACTATCAAGATAAGCTAGCTCGCCTGTGTCGATATCACTGACATTAATACTTACATAAGTTGGTAAATCAAATAAACCAACGTCATTGTTTGCCTTTAAAGCGTCATTGTAGCTTATATCATCATATTCCAATGAATTAATAGATTCTAAGCTATAGTTAAGTCCAGCATAATTACCTTCAGAATTTGGATTTGCTGCTGTTTTATCAAAGATGATATGTAGTACTAATTGTTTGTTTTCATCATCCGCATCTGATTCGACCACAAACCAAGAATAAATGTCTGATTGATCATTGTTTATTTTGGCATCAATAAAGTCTAGTACATCCTCAGGATCAGCCTCATCAATTAAATCAGCTAAGATGATTCTTGCATGATATACATAATCATATTGAGCAATGACTTCCTCGCCATTCATGATTACGCCTGGATACCAAGTCGCAATATCAAGATTAAAGTAATCTT
>CAVEWG010000082.1:0-7276 GCA_963619285.1 Oscillospiraceae bacterium
GATAAAGACTATTGGCTCCTTCTTATTGTTTAAGTATTTAATGATTTCATCGGTTAGTATTTCCCATCCCTTATTACAATGGGAATTAGCTTTATGAGCTTCGACAGTTAAACTGGTATTTAATAGTAAGACACCTTGTTTAGCCCATTTTATAAGATAGCCATTATTGGGAATATAAGTTCCTATATCATTTGCCATTTCTTTGTAGATATTTAATAAAGACGGTGGTATTTGTATATCTTTGTTTACTGAGAAAGCTAAGCCATGAGCTTGATTTTCTTCATGATAGGGGTCTTGGCCAAGAATCAATACTTTTGTGTCTTTGAAAGACGTAAGCCTTAAGGCATTATAGATGTCTTTGGCATTAGGATATATTGTTTTTTCTTGGTATTCCTTATTTAAAAAAGTTCTTAATTGTTGATAATATTCTTTTTCAAATTCTTTGTTTAAGATGTTATCCCAATCATTACCGATAATTCTCATGTTTCTATTTTAATTTATTATGGCGTTTAACGATGCAGAAAATGCAATTTTGTCAAAATCTGTATCGTTAAATGGGGTATTTTTACACAAATAAGATAAAATATACAGTATGGCAAACGATAATATTGTTATTAAGGGTGCTAGAGTAAATAATCTTAAAAATGTTGATATTACTCTGCCAAGAAATAAGTTGATTGTGATGACTGGATTATCTGGTTCAGGTAAGACGTCTTTGGCTTTTGATACTATCTATGCAGAAGGGCAAAGAAGATATGTTGAATCTTTGAGTTCTTACGCAAGACAATTTTTAGGAGGAATTGAAAAGCCTGATGTTGATTTGATTGAAGGATTGTCTCCTTCTATTGCGATAGATCAAAAAACGACTAGTAATAATCCACGTTCGACTGTTGGTACAATTACGGAAATATATGATTATTTAAGACTTTTATATGCAAGATGTGGTACGGCTTATTGCCCTAATCATAATGTGCCAATTAAGGCTATGTCTATTGAAAAGATGATTGAAAGAATTATGTCTTATGAAGCTAATAGTAAGATTGAAATATTGGCTAATGTGGTTACTAATCGTAAGGGTACTTTCAAGGATTATTTCGATAAATTAAAAAACGATGGTTTCTTAAGAGTCTATGTTGATGGCGATCTAAGAACACTAGATGAGACAATTGAACTTGATAAAAACAAAAGACATGATATCGATGTCGTAGTTGATAGAATCGTTGTAAGAGAAAACATCAATACACGTTTAAATGATTCTTTGGAGCTTGCGCTTAAGTTGGCAGATGGTACATGTATCATCAAGTGCGGCGATAATAGAGAACTACTTTCAAGTAATTTCGCTTGTCCTGAATGTGGTTTTACTGTGCCAAAACTTGAACCAAGATTATTTTCATTTAATTCACCACTTGGTGCTTGTGATTTATGTAAGGGCCTTGGTGTAACAACAGAAGTTGATGTTGATTATTTAATGCCTGATAAATCATTGAGTATTAATGAAGGTGGCATTAGATATTATAAGAATATCGTTAATACTAGTAATATTGAGTGGCAGAATTTTCATGCTTTGCTTAAGCATTACAAGATTTCTCTTGATAAGCCTTTAAATAAGATGACTAAAAGAGAAATGGATATCATTTTATATGGTTCTGATGAACCTATTAAGTTTGAAATACTATCAAGTGGTGGTAATAAATATTCAAAGAACCAAGTTATTGAAGGCGTTAAGAGCTTAATTGAAAGAAGATACGAAGAAACAACTAGTAAGATGTCTAAGGAATGGTATTACTCTTATATGGTTGAGTCTACTTGTCCTAAGTGTTTAGGTGCTAGATTAAATGATAAGGTCTTAGCAGTTAAGATAAATAATAAAAACATTTATGAGTTTACACAAATGTCAATTATTGAAGCACGTGATTTTTTAGATGATTTAAATTTAAGTAAATCGCAAATGGAAATTGCTAGATTACTATTGGCTGAACTTAAGTCGCGTTTAAATTTCTTGGTTGATGTAGGACTTGATTATTTAACACTTGATCGTATAGCTGGGTCTTTATCAGGTGGTGAAGCTCAACGTATTCGTTTGGCTACCCAAATTGGTTCTACTTTAACTGGTGTTTTATATGTTTTAGATGAACCATCTATTGGTTTACACCAAAGAGATAATGGCAAGCTGATAAGGACGCTTAAAAAGATGAGAGACTTGGGCAATACAGTAATTGTAGTTGAACATGATGAAGAAACTATGATGGAGTCTGATTATATTGTCGATGTAGGTCCAGGTGCTGGTAAAGATGGAGGAGAGATTGTTTTCTTTGGCACGCCAAAAGAAATACTTAAGTCTGATAAGTCTTTAACGGGTATGTATCTAAGTGGCAAAAAAAGGATTGAAGTTCCTCCTATTAGAAGAAAAGGCAATGGTAAAGCAATTAAGATAATTGGGGCAACTGAGCATAATTTAAAGAATATTGATGTTTCTTTCCCACTTGGCAAATTTATATGCGTAACAGGTGTTAGTGGTTCAGGTAAGTCGACACTTGTTAATGAGATTTTAACTAAGGGCATTCAAAAGAATTTAAATAGAGTGCGTATTAAACCAGGCACTCATAAAAAGATAACGGGTTTAAATAATATCGATAAGATAGTTGCGATTTCACAAGACCCAATTGGTAGAACACCACGTTCTAATCCTGCGACTTATACGGGTGTATTTGATGATATAAGAGATTTGTTTGCGTCTTGTCCTGACGGCAAAGAAAGAGGTTATGACAAGGGCAGGTTCTCTTTCAATGTGCCAGGAGGCAGATGCGAGGCTTGTCAGGGTGATGGTGTTAAAAAGATAAGTATGTTGTTTGTGCCAGATGTCTATGTTGAATGTGAAGAGTGTCATGGTAAGCGCTATAACAGTGAGACACTAGAGGTACGTTATAAGGGCAAGAATATTTATGATGTCTTAAAGATGTCAGTAAAGGAAGCTCTAGAGTTTTTTAAGAATCATCCAAAGATTAAGAATAAGCTACAGACTTTATATGATGTAGGTCTTGGCTATATAGAACTAGGACAAAGCGCAACTACTTTATCAGGTGGCGAGGCTCAAAGAGTAAAATTAGCTAGTGAGCTTTCTAAAAAGCCTACGGGTAAGACTTTATATGTCTTAGATGAGCCTACAACAGGTTTACATATGGATGATGTTTCTAAGCTTATTAAGATAATTGATCGTATTGTGGATAATGGCGATACAGTTGTAGTCATTGAACATAATCTTGATGTGATTAAGTGTGCAGATTATATAATTGACTTAGGCAAAGAAGGTGGTGTAAATGGTGGACAAGTTCTTGTCACTGGTACACCAGAAGAAGTAAGTAAGTGTCCTGATAGTTATACAGGCATGTATTTAAAGAAAGTGTTGGGTATTGATGGCTGATTTAAATAAGAAAGTAGAAGTAAGAAAGATTAAAGAGTTCTTTGATTTAAAACAAGTTTGTGGTAATGATTCTTCTTTAGATAGATGGACTATTGCGCCAGATATTAATAGACCTGGTCTAGAACTTGCGGGTTTTAAGGATCAATTTGAGCTAAAAAGAGTCGTTATTATTGGTGCTAAGGAACAAAGTTATTTAAAGACTTTGGATTATCAAACACAACTAGATCGTTTTGATTTTTTAACGGATGCTTATACTCCTTGTATTATTATCACCAATGATTGTAAGACGCCTGATGCACTAATGGAAATTGGCACTAAGAAGAATTTCCCTATATTTGAGTTTCCTGGTAAGACTTATGAAATTTCTTCTGATTTGATTTCTTATTTATCAAACAACTTGGCTGAAAGTGATGTAATATCTGGTGGTTTAATGTCCATATATGGAACTGGTGTTTTAATTACTGGCGAAAGCGGCATTGGTAAGTCAGAACTTGAGCTTGATTTAATAAAGAGAGGCCATATTTTTGTGGCTGATGATCTTGTAGAAATATCACGTGTTAATAAGACAATTTATGGTAGAGCTCCTGAGAATCTAAGAAAGATGTTGGAGATTAGAGGTATTGGGGTTGTTGATGTCAATATCATGTTTGGTGGCCATTGTTTCTTAGAGAAGTGTCATGTTAATTTCGTTATTAATATGGTCAATAGGGATCAATATTTAAGACTAAATCCTGATCGTTTAAATCCTAATGAGAAGACTATTAACTTATTAGGTGTTGAAAAGCCGCTTCTTGAAATACCGGTTACTGAGGGTAAATTAATGTCTACAATTATTGAGGCAGCAGTTACTAACTATATTATGAAGAAGCAGGGCATTGATACAAATGAGGATTTTAAGAATAGTATTTTTAAGGAGATATTAGATAAGAGGTAATTATGCATTTTTTTCCAAGTAGAACAACTTTTCTATCTATTGGTTCTTTGACAATTCAATGGTATGCCATTTTGATTGTTACAGGAGCTTTCTTGGCTTATTATTTTGCCAAGCGTAATCTTAAACAATATCGCAATATCGATGTCAATGATTTCTTTGATACAGTGTTTGTTGTGATGTTGTGGGTTGGTATTATTGGCGCAAGACTATGGTATTGTGTGTTTAATAATTTCAGTTATTATTTCTCAAATCCTATAAATATTATTCGTATATGGGATGGTGGTTTAGCTTTCCATGGTGGTTTTATCTTTGGACTTATTGCGGTACTTGTAATGTGTAAGAAACATAATGTTTCTTTTATAAAAGTAGCTGATAGTATCGCACCAACGGTATTACTTGCGCAGGGTATTGGTAGATGGGGTAACTTCGTTAATCAAGAGTGCCATGGTATTGAAGTAGATGAGTCTTATTTTAATGGCATCTTGTTTTTCTTAAAAGATGGCATGCATATAGATGGTCATTATTATGTTCCTTTGTTTTTTTATGAATCTGTTTTATGTATTCTTGGCTTTGTTTTGATTAATTTTGTTTTAAGAAAAACATATGATAAAAGAGGTCAATTAACAGGTGCTTATTTGATTTGGTATGGTGTTGTAAGATTCTTTATTGAGGCTGGTAGAACGGATTCTTTATATGTTGGTTCTTTAAAGACAGCGCAGCTTACTTCAATTATATTTGTGATAATTGGTATTTTCTTGTATCTAGGTTTATATGATCGTTTGTTCTATAAGTTGCCTACTATTGTGTTTGATTTAGACGGCACAATTCAAGATTCTACAAGTTCAATTATTAATGCGTTTAGGGCTGTGTTTGAAAAATATGGTAATGTCGATGATTTTACAATTGAAAGACAAGTAGAAGTATTGGGCCCACCTCTTGGTGAAATGATGAAGAAGTATTTTCCTAGTGAAGACACTTCTGAGTTATGCGAGTATTATCGTAAGGTAAATACTGAAGAGCTAAAGAAGAATTTAAAGCCTATGCCTAATGCCAAAGAGGTTTTAACTACTTTGCATAATGAGGGCTATCATCTTGCGATATTGACTACTAGAATGAAGAATTCAACAATGGATTGTTTAAAGATATGTGACTTTGGTGATATCTTTGATGCGATTATTTGTTTCGATGATGTAAAGGCTACAAAACCAGACCCTGAGGGTTTGTTTAGGATTGTTAAGAAATACAAACTAAATAGTGCTGATTTAATCATGGTAGGTGATAGTAAGGCTGATGTTTTAGCGGGGAGTGCTTTTGGTGCTTATACAGTGGCTTATTTAAATAATGAGGCTAAGGCCAAAGGTATTGTGGCTTTAAAGCCTAATAAGACAATTGATAACTTAGGGGAGCTTCTTGACATTTTAAAGAAGGAACACTACTTTACATATAATCAAAAATAGTTTTAAAAGAATGTGCATACTAGCACATTCTTTTATATAATTTAATACAGAATTTAGGAGGAAATTATGTTAACAGTATTTAATCACCCACTTATTACTCATAAGTTAGCTTTAATGAGAAATAAGAACACTTCTACTAAGGATTTTGCGCAACAATTAAGTGAAATTGCTTCACTTATGGCGTTTGAAGTTTCTAGGGATTTACCTACTACTCCAGTTGAGGTTGAAACACCAATTGGTCTATGTCATACAAAACAACTTGCTCAAGATGTTGTGCTTGTTCCGATTTTAAGAGCAGGACTTGGAATGGTTGATGGTATTAGGGATTTAATTCCTACCGCAAAAGTTGGTTTCTTGGGTTTATATAGAAATGAAAAGACGCTTGAACCAGTTGAGTATTTCGCTAAGTTTCCAGATATGTCTCAAGCTAATGTTATGATTCTTGATCCAATGTTGGCTACAGGTGGTAGTGCAATCGCAGCGATTGATACTGTTAAGGCTAGAGGCGCTAAGAACATTAAGCTTGTAAATCTAGTTGGTGCACCAGAAGGTGTTAAGGCTGTTGAAGCAGCTCATCCAGATGTTGATATTTATTTGGCTGCACTTGATGAAAAGCTTAATGAAAATGGTTATATCGTTCCCGGCCTTGGTGATGCTGGCGATAGAATCTTCGGTACTAAGTAATATATAGATGGGGAGATTTCCCCATTTTTTTAATGCAGACAATAATTGAAATTTACTTCAGATGCATTATTTTTTGTACAATGTTGTCTTTAAAAAAACAGCAAATGTATAATAATTATAACTTTTACAGATATTAAAAAAGGAGTGAGCCAATGGATTCGAATAATAAAAAAGAAAAAGTAGTTGATGCAAAGAAAAAAGCTACTGCATCAAAAAACAGTGCAACACCAAAGGTTACTGCAGTAAAGACTGTTGAAACAAAGACAACCGCAAAGTCTGCCAAGACAAAGGCAACAAAGAAAAAAACTGCTACAAAAACAGTAAAGAAAGCTTTAGAACCTGTAATAGATGTGCTTGATCCAAAAGTTATTGAAAAGAAGAGCTGGAAGTATATTTATGATGTAAATTCAATCAGTGAAGAACGCTTAAATCGTGTGGCACTTATTGATATGAATCGTAAATATACATATCGTCAAATGTTTAGAAACTGGGAAAAGTACGCAGAAGTTTTTTCAGCACTTAATATTACCGCTGAAAATCATTCGCGTCTTGCGATATTTGATTGTTGTGCTACCGAAACATCTTTTGCGTTATATGCAGCCAATATGACAGGTGCATCAGTTGCAGGCTTTTCTCCATACTGTATGTCAGAAAAATATCCTTTAGATAATGTGATCAAGAAAGAGAAGATTACAGATTTATTTATTAATGATTTAGTCATTACAGATAAGATGCTAATTAATATCTTAAAAAAGAAAAAGGAATTAGGAATCAACAATA
>CAVEWG010000083.1:0-7179 GCA_963619285.1 Oscillospiraceae bacterium
GTTCATTACAAAAGCATTAATTATAATACGCGGTAATGTACTTATAGCCTTTACAACTAGTAGGTGTCAAAGTAGTTTATTGGTTGTTTAAAAGATTAGGCTCTAACTGTTTTTAGCCATTTCTTTCTTTAACCAGCCACTGAAATGATAATAACAAGCAGTAAAGATAGCGGCCAATATCCAAGTAAAGCTATAACCATAGCCAACCACTTCAATGGTATGAACTTGTTTTAAAACAATTGCCAAAAATATTTGCCTAATAACAACAAAAGAAACAATTGAAGTAACCATTGGAACTACACTTCTGCCACTCGCTCTTAGTACACCAGAATATATTTGATGAAAACATAGTGCAAA
Organism: Oscillospiraceae bacterium; assembly: GCA_963619285.1. Taxonomy (GTDB): domain Bacteria; phylum Bacillota_I; class Bacilli_A; order Erysipelotrichales; family Erysipelotrichaceae; genus Colivicinus. Next base: position 358 of record CAVEWG010000083.1, read on the forward strand.
ATAGAATGGACACATTACTCTAATACACTTAGCGCCAGCCTCTATTACTGCTTCATCACTTGCGAATAGTCCTATACATTGTCTTGCGAATATCATTACTATTAAGCCTAGCACTATAACAGTTGTTAAACCCATGGCAAGCGTTACTCTGACACCTTTTTTAACACGATCATATTTCTTAGCACCTAGATTTTGTGAAATAAAAGTAGTAATCGCTAAGGCAAAACTATTAACAGGTAAACCCAAGAAGTTATCAAACTTATTAGCACTAGAGAAACCCGCTACTGAAGCAGAGCCAAAGCCATTGATATAATACATAACTATTACATTAGAAACAGATACAACCATGCCTTGTAGTCCGGCTGGCACACCTATTTCTACAATTTCCTTTAGCATTTCACCATCCATCTTTAACTTATTAAAATGAAGTTGATACTCTCTTTTTTCCTTACACAATACATATAAAACAAGAAGCATCGAGAAACATTGACATATGATGGTAGCCAGTGCTGCCCCTCCTACTCCCATTTGTAAAGTCTTAACAAAAAATAGATCTAAGAAGACATTTACAACAGAAGAAATAATCAAGACAATAAGTGGTGTTCTAGCATTACCAACCGATTGTAAAATACCAGTTCCGGCATTATATAAAGTCACAAAGACATTACCTAGGAAATAAATCTTTAAATAAGTATTAGCTCCATCAAACGAATCAATAGGTGTATCCATCCACTCCAATAAATATGGCGAAATAAAATAGCCAAGTATAGTTAAAAATAAGCCAAATAAAAAAGAGAAGACAATAAAGGTATGAACAGATTTCTCTATCTTATCTAAATTTCTAGCTCCATAATACTTAGAAACAACTACCCCTGCGCCAGTAGCGAGCCCTTGGAAAAACGCAATCATAAAGTTAATGATTGGAGTAGATGAACCAACAGATGCTAAAGCTAGAGATCCTACATAGTTGCCTACCACAAAGGAATCTATTGTGTTATACATTAATTGAAAGAAATTTCCAAGTAACAAGGGAATAGAAAATAAAAATATCTTTTTAAAGATACTCCCTTCTGTCATTAATCCACTTTCTTTGTTTAACATAATTCACACTTTCTAACAAACGTATACAATTAGTATATTACTTTCATGATAGAATGTTATTTTGAAATGGAGAAAATATGCAAAAACTATTTGGAAATATCAAAATGACATGGTCAAAAGTAATTATTTTTGCCCTAGTTATCGGAATCTATGTAGGACTAATCATGGACGTTAATCCTTTGTATCAAACATCTTTTCAAGATATAGGTATAACTCATGAATGGTGGACACTATTTGCGATTATTATCGTAGTTAATTGTAATAAAAACTGGGAAGCAGCACTTAAATGCTTCGTGTTCTTTCTAATTAGCCAACCAGTAATATTTGCCACAGAAGTATTAGTTGGCCATATCAGCCAAGAATTAGCCATTCACTATTTATTAATATGGGCAATGCCAATTATCCTTACTTTACCAGGAGGCTTTATTGCCTACTATTGTAAGAAAGAAAATGTATTTGGTGATATTGTGTTGGGACTAGGCAATAGCTTAGAAGTAATGCTTGGCATCTATTACACAAGTCAGGCAATTAAAAACTTCCCTAAGCATATCTTGACTGCTATCTTTTGTTTCTTTGTGTTTGCGATTACAAATATCTATATAAAGAAAACTAAGAAAGATCGTTTGATTTCAATATTAACTACTATAATAGTTGTAGGAGCACTAATAGCGTATTTAATCGCCACAAACAAAACGTTCTTATAATGAAAAAACTTATATTATTGTTTACTTCTTTATTTCTTTTGGTTGCTTGTAATACAAAGGAAGAAAATACTATGGACTACATTAAATTTGGAAACGGATCTAAGACTTTTATAATCATACCCGGTTTATCTATTCACTCTATTATTAATTCAAAAGATGCGATAGAAGAAGCCTTTAAAGACTATACAAACGAATATACTGTATATGTATTTGAAAGGCCAAAGAACTTAAAAGAAGATACAACGATAAAGGACTTAGCCGACGCTACGGCTAATAAAATGAAAGAACTAAACATTAGTAGCGCTGATATCTTTGGTGCATCCCAAGGCGGCATGATGGCTATGTATATTGCGTTGTATTATCCTGAACTTGTAAATAAGCTAGTACTTGGTTCTACTTTATCTAAACCAAACGATACATTTATTAATGTAGTAAATAACTGGATTAATTTAGCTAAAGAAAAAAATGAAGATGAGCTATTAGATACCTTTATAAAAGATGTATACTCAAAAAATACATACGACAACTACAAAGATTCTTTAATAGAAGCTAATAAAAACATCACTGATGAAGAATACAATAGATTCATAATACTAGCCAACGCTTGTTTAAGTACAAATTGTTACAACGATTTAGACAAAATTAAATGTCCAGTGTTAGTACTTGGATGCTATGGTGATAAAGTAGTAACACCCATTGGCTCAACTGAAATAGCTGATAAATTAAATTGTGATATCTATATGTATGATGATACTTATGGCCATGGTGTATATGATGAAGCACCAGACTATAGAGAAAGAATGCTAAATTTTTTAAGACAATAGTTAACTCTATTGTCTTTTTTATTGTTATAATAATGGTAGATTATGATTAAAGCTATATTTTTTGACATCGACGGCACACTTTTTTCACATGCCAACAATAAGATTCCGGATAGCACTATAGATTGTTTAAAAAAATTAAGAAACAAAGGAGTAAAAACAATCATCGCAACCGGTAGACACAAGATTGATCTAGTTACTTTGCCAGTTAAAGATATTCCTTTTGATGGTTATTTAACCCTTAATGGGCAATTACTATTAGACGAAGACTTAAAGACTTACGCAAGCACACCAATCGACAAAGAAGAAATGGAAATAGTATCTAGAATCTTTAATAAAAAAAAGATACCTATGATACTAGTAACCGAGAATGATCGCTATATCAATTATGTTGATGATACCGTAATAAAAGTACTTAAAGGCGAACACATGGATATTCCACCTATTAAAGAATACGGTGGTGAAATAATATATCAGGCAATGGCCTATATCCAAAAGAACAGACAAGATTTATTAGACTCTTTGTTAGATGAATGTTCTATTACTTCTTGGCACCCTACAGGTATCGATATAATTCCTGTTGGCGGTGGCAAATCTAATGGCATTAAGCAATACATTAAAGCCAACAATCTAAAAGTAGAAGAAACCATGGCCTTTGGTGATGGTGATAATGATTGTGGCATGTTAAAGTTTGTTGGCATTGGTGTAGCTATGGGTAATGCCTCTACAAAAGCTAAACAAGCAGCAGACTATATAACAGATGATATAGATAACGACGGCATTAAGAAAGCCTTGGAGCATTTTAATATAATTTAGACTATGTTTGAAAATCAGAGGTTTCTCCCTCGCCATCAAAAGTGAGCATTTTAAAGCCGTGTTCTTTAAAATATGACTCAAGTAAGCTCTCTAAATTATATCCATAGTCTTCACAAGCTGGCGGATAATAGTCATCACAAGTACAGTAATATTCAAAATCCTCATCAATTCTTTTAATAATGTCTTCTTTATATTTTGTATAGAAGAAATTCGCACTTAAATAAGGGTTCTTTTTAATTAAGTCTGAATTATTCTTCTTTACTTTTTTTCTATCGCTTACAATAAAAGAAAAATTAGCCTTAAATTCACAATTAACGTAGACTGAGCCATCACCCCATCTTGTAAAACCATTCCAAGTTATTTTATGTTTTTTATCGCAAAATTCTTTTAGTCCACTTTCTTTCTTATCTTTATACTCAGCTTGTTGTTCTTTTGAAAAAACATCCAAGAACAACAGGGCCATACAAGAAGATGTTTCTTCATTTAATAAGCAAACATCTTTAATATAAGCAACTAAACCATCATAGCCTATATTCTCTTTTAGCAAAAGTTCGTTAACTCCATTTAATAAGCAACTCAACACTGCAACATTAATAGTATTATTACCTTTAAAGTCCTTATAAACCTCAAAGGCATTATCGCTTAAATAAGAAAATCCATTTTTTAAGATGGTTTCTTTTAAATACTTGCTTATTTTCTTCAATTCCAAATCATTCATAATTAAGTATTATAATATCATTTTATAGCAAGCTAACTTGCTGATATTTTAAAAATGAAATCAAGGTAAACGAAGCTTTAAAAATAGCTAAACATCTTTAAGAGCTGATATAATTTAACTATAACAATATGTTATACTGTTATAAATAGTATGCATTCACTTTAGGAGGTATTCTTGATTGTGATGTGGGCAACATTACAATAAGTTTACACACTAATAATGAAGCATAAAAAACAGAAAGGAGCTTTCAAAATAAGAAAGCAAATTAGGTTAAAACATGAACATTCAATTAACTAAAGAAAACGACACACTTATAGTCAATCTAGAAGGACGCTTAGATACTACTACTGCTCCTGAGCTTCAAAAAACATTGGACGATGAAATAGCGGATCATAAGAAATTGATTTTTGATTTTGAAAAACTTTCATATATTTCTTCCGCTGGTCTTAGAGTATTATTAGCAGCTCAAAAAACTATGAACCAACAAGGCGAAATGAAAATACTACATGTAAATGAAACAATTGCAGAAATATTTGAAGTTACAGGTTTCTCAGATATTTTGACTATTGAATAAACATGGAAAAGAAATTCGCAAAAACAGCCTATCGTAGTTATCTTCTTTGGGGAATTATTTCTTCAATGGCTGTCACATTATGCACAATTATTGATGCAGCCTTAATTGGACATTACATTGGAAGTGATGGCCTTGCGATTGCAAGTATTGCTACACCTGTTTATATGCTATATGCATTTTTAGGTGTCACTATTGCTGTTGGAGCAAATGTATTGATTGGTCGCTGTCTTGGAGCAACCGATATAGATAATGCAAACTCAAATATGGGCAAACTGTTTTTTACCAGTTTAGCTCTTGGCTTCTTACTTCTAATGGTATTGTTGATATTTCGTGATCAAATAATTACTTTTTTAGGAGGAAAAGATGCTTTATTTCCTATGACAAAGAGCTATCTAATGCCCGTATTTATTACATCACCTTTCTATTTGCTTTATCACATTTTGTCTATGACTGTAAAAACAGATGGAAACTCAAGACTTGCAGCTATTGCTTCTGGTGTTTTAATAAGTACAAATTTGGTATTAGATATCTTATTTATGGGATATTTCAATATCGGTATTAAAGGGGCTTCTTTATCTTTATGCATTGGTGAAGTTATTAGTGTTTTATTACTTTTGACTCACTTCAGTCGTAAACTTTCAATACTTAAATTAAAACTTATTGTTCCTAAATTTAAAGACTTAGTTCTTTTTATACGTAATGGATTTGGTGTAGGTTCCGCATACATTTTGCAAGGAATAACTATGCTAGTTTTTAATAAGTTATTACTAAGTAACCCTAGTGGTGTGGAGTATGTCGCAATATATGGCATTCTTTACACTATTAGTACAATTCCAACAGGCTTCTATGATGCCGCTTCAAATGCTTTCGGACCTGTTATATCTATTTTTGTAGGTGAACAAGATACCAAAAGCATTATGTCGGTTTTTTACCAAGGAATTAAATTTGCCGCTATAGTTAGTTTGACATTTTGCATATGCGCACTACTTGCTACAGCCCCAATGCTATCTTTATTTGGTATAGAAGCTTCTTTACTTGCTGATGCAAGTGTTGCTCTTCGCTTTTACTCGATTAGTTTCCTTTTTGCAGGATTTAATATACTAACCACTTCTTTTTGGCAAACTATAGGTCGTGCTTCTTTGGCAGGATGTATGAGTATCCTTAGAAATTTTGCTGTTGTACTATTGCTTGGAATTATTTTAATTTCTCGTTTCAATATCAACGGTGTCGCTTTTACTTATATTGCTTGTGAAGCATTATGCTTTATTGGATCTTTATTAGTATTGCTAATTTCTTCATCTAATAAGTATGTACTTGCACACTATTCGCCAACTGGGCGTGTGTTTGAGAAATATTATTCTATTTCAACTAAGAGTATTGGTGATATTTCAAATGATTTACAACTTCTATGTGAAAATTGGGATATTAAACCAAAACAAACATTTCTTTTAAATTTTATTGCTGAAGAAATTCTTTTAAATATCAATAAGTATGGTATGAAAGATGATGAAGGAAAACGCTATATAGACATTAAGCTATTAGAAGAAAAAGACTCTTATATACTTCGTATTAGAGACAATGTAAATGTATATGATCCATTTGCTTCTAGTGGCGATGATATCGACAATGGTGTTTTAAAGGTTATTCAAAAAAGCTCAAAAGTTTGCGAATATCAACGTAAACTAATTTTTAATTATTTGTATCTTATTATTTAAAGGAGTGCATATATGTACAATATCGACATTAATCAACAAGAAAATGAAATTGCTCGCTTAAACCTTCAAGAAGATCTTTTTTCCGCTTATGAAAAGCCTACTTATCAAAAGGTGTTTTCTAAGCCTCGTCATTTTGTTTTAGATATTGGGTCAAATGATGGTCAAAAAACGATTAAACGTTTTTCAAACACTGATGCAGAAAAAATTATTGGCATTGATCTTGATGATGAACTTATAAAACAATCTCAAGAAAATTGCACTGATGATCGTTTTTCTTTCTACTGCTGTAATATAGAAGATGAAAATTTTGTATCTAATATTCAAAAAATCATGAAAGAAGAAAACATTCCCTCATTTGATGTAATCAATTTAT
>CAVEWG010000084.1:0-7142 GCA_963619285.1 Oscillospiraceae bacterium
TGCAATGAGAGGGTCGAAGAGAACAAAATATTGTTTTCTTCACTCTACTCTATTTTTGTTTTGTTTAAGCTTCAATATCTTTTTGACTGATTCGTTAATTCTTTCTTCGCTTATTTCATTTTTATTAACGGCATCTATTACGCCATCAAAGGCTTCTTTATATTTTTCAGGCATAAGTATAATATCTACACCTGCATTAATTGCCATAATTGCGGCTTCACTTGGTGAATAGTATTTAGATATAGCGCCCATTTCTAAAGAATCGGTAATTATTAAGCCATCGTAGCCTAATTCATTTCTTAATAAATCAGTTACTATTTGTTTAGATAAAGAGGCTGGTAAATTATCATTTGTGATATTTGGCGTTTCAATATGTCCTATCATTACCATGTCAGTATTATCTAGTGAATTAATAAATGGCAGTAGTTCTGTGTTTAATAGTTCTTGCTTAGTAGCTTCGATATATACTGAATCCTTATGACTATCACCTTTGGTGTTGCCATGTCCTGGAAAATGCTTAGTACATGCATAAATATTGTTTGTATGTAGTCCATCAATAAAACTATTTACTAAGTCGCTTGTATCGTTAGGGTTTGAGCCAAAGGATCTACTTCCAATTACAGGATTTTTAGGATTAATATTTAAATCAGCTACAGGCGCAAAATCAATATCGATATGATATTTGTTTAGATATGAACCAATGTATTGCCCCTTATTGTAGGCATCTTGCATTGTTTCTATTTCGTCATTGTCTAATGTTTTCTTGATGTTGAATTTATTGGAGTTGGCAATTCTAGATACTGCGCCACCTTCTTCATCTATACATACCAAAGGGCTATATTTTAGTTTATGAATAGAATTAGTTAGTTCTATTAATTGTCTATCATCATTAAGATTTCTATTAAATAAGACAATGCCACCACAAGGATAATCATTATAAGTATTTAACATATCTTCATTAATGATGTCATGAACGATGTATTTACCACTTTCCACATCACTTATATAGTCAGGGTCAAGTGCTTCTAGTCTTATGAAAAACATCTGTCCCACTTTTTCTTCTAGCGTCATGTTAAAAATGATGGAGTCAATGTTATCTTTTAGAGTAAAGGATGAAAAAGCTAATGAAAAAGATAGGAAGACATTAAGCAATTTCATCTAGTAGCCTCTTGAATTGTTTCTCATATTCTTTAGTATCTTTTAAATAGCTTTTGGCATGGCTTGCGCCTTCAACTATTAAGATGTTTTTATCACAATTTGCGTTTTCATATATCTTATAGGCATCTTGAGTACATACAAAGTGATCATTGCCACCATGTATTACCAGTAACTTTCCTTTATATTCTCTAATTGATCTATATGCTTCTTTTTCTTTTAAAGAATATTTGGCCAGTAACATTAGTTCTAGATTGGCTATTTGAACAAGTGGAAATGATGGAAGATGATACATTTGTTTAATTTGGTATTTTACTTCATCATATCCTGAGGCAAAGCCACAATCTTCAATGATACCTTTTACTTTATCGTTTACTAATGCGCTGCCGTTAAGTACACTAGCAGCTCCCATTGATATTCCATATAGGACTATTGTTTCTTGTTTATATTCGTTTGTTAGGTAGTTTACCCATGAATTAATATCTTTACAATCAAGCACGCCAAAGCCAATGTATTTGCCTTGTGAGTAACCATGGCTTCTATTGTCTACAAATAAAATGTTATAGCCTGTTGAATATAAGAATTTAGCTGATTGGCCAAAGTCATATAAACCATCTTTTGCCTTGTAGCCATGAACACAAATAATTGTTTTATCTTCTTTGGTGTTTGGTACAAATAGAGCATGTAGCTTTAAATTATCAAAGCTTTGTATATATAAGTCTTCATGTTTTAAGGAATAGATATATTCTCTCCCTTTTTTGTTGGCGTCTATATACTCTTTCCAATTTGGATTTTCATCTAATTTATCGGTCCTGACAAAAGATAGTCTTATAAGAACATAGGCAACAAGTATCAATATTATTAAAATAATTATTATCCATTTCATACTTTAATTTTAATCCTATTTTAGTTGGTGGTAAACTTATGTGGTATGAAAAGTGTATTAATTATTGGCTGCGCTAAAAGTGGCTATTGGGCAAGTAAGTTATTAAGGCTGAAGGGCTATGACGTTATTATTACTGATGCTAAGGAAATAAAGGAAAAAGATGAATTAGAAAGTCTTGGTATTAAGGTATATGATAATGGTCATCCTGATTTTTTACTAAATGAAGAATATGAGTTTGTGGTTAAAAATCCAGGTATTCCCTATACTAATAAATTAGTTAAGTATTTTATTGATAAGAAGATTCCTGTTTATACGGAAATTGAAACAGCTTTAAAGTATCCAAAGAACTATCAAATTGCCGCTATTACAGGTACTAATGGCAAGACTACTATTACTACTTTAGTATATGAGATATTAAAAGAAGAATATAAGACTTACGCTTGTGGCAATATTGGTACTGCGCTAAGTGAGATTGTTTATAATCATGAAGATGAAGACGCTAAATTGTCTTTAGAAATAAGTGCTTTCCAACTTCTTGGTGCACCAAGTTTTCATCCAGCGTGTGCTGTTATTACTAATTTAACACCAGATCATTTGGATTATTTTGATTGTTTAGATGATTACTATAGGGCTAAGACTTTAGTTTATAGAAATATGAGTGGCAATGATTGGTTCATTTTAAACACAGATGATGAAGTAGTAATGGACTATTGTAGAAATATTAAGTGTCGTGTTGTTACTTTCTCACTTGAGAAGAATGCCGATTTATGTTTGATAGAAGATAAAGTATGTTTATTTAATCAAGTATTGTTTAATAAAAATGATTTAAAGATTATTGGTAAACATAATCTAGCTAATGCGATGATGGCTGCTGCCTTGGCTTTTAAATTGGGCGCAAGTATAAAGGCTATACAAAAAGTTATTTCTTCTTTTTCTGGCGTAGAACATCGTATTGAATTTGTAAGAGAATTAAATGGCGTTAGATACTACAATGATTCAAAGGGCACTAATACTGATAGTACTGTGGTAGCTTTAAAAGCTTTTGATAAGCCAGTTATTTTGTTGGCTGGAGGTCATGATAAGCATACTGGTTTTGATGGCATTGAGAAAAACAAAGATAGAATTAAGAAAATGATTACTTTTGGTGAGACTAAGGATTTATTGGCTGAGATTAAGGATGGCTCTATTGTGTGTGAGACAATGGATGAGGCACTAAATGAGGCTAAAAAGATTGCGAAACCTGGTGATGTTGTTTTGCTTTCACCTGCATGTTCTAGTTATGACCAATTTAAGAATTTCGAAGAGCGTGGTAGAATCTTTAAGGAGTTAGTTAATAATCTTGAATGATTTTAGGAATTTTTGATAGTGGACTTGGTGGTCTAACGGTATTAAAAGAGATTTTAAAGAACAATTCGTATTCGCGAATTGTTTATTTTGGTGATACCGCTAGAGTCCCTTATGGTGATAAGGATAAAGAGACTTTAAGAAAGTACGCTATTGATGACATTGCGTTTTTAAAAGACAAAGGTGTTGACGAAATAGTTGTGGCCTGTGGCACAATTAGTTCTACGGTTTTAAGCGATATAAAAGATGATTATAATTTTAAAATAGAGGGCATTATTGATGCCGCTGTTAAGGGGGCACTAGCTACTACTAAAAATAATAAGATAGGCGTTATTGCGACTAGCGCTACAATTAATACGCATGTCTTTAAAAACAAGATAGAAAATATTTATGAGGTTGCTTGTCCTAAGTTTGTGCCGCTTATTGAAAATGATTTAATTGATTCTAAACAAATGGATGAGGCGCTTGATGAGTATTTAAGCGATCTAAAACAAAAGGGTATTGATACTTTAATACTTGGTTGTACACATTATCCTTTACTTAAAAGTAAGATAGATGCTTATTTTGATGGCAAGGTTAGTTTAATTAATAGTGGCACTGTTTTAAGTAAGGAACTTTTTAATGGTGATAAAAAAGAACCGGTTGTGGAGTTTTATGCATCTGGTGATATAGATAGTTTTAAGAAGCATGCAAGCAGGTTTTTAGATATTAGGGGTAATTATGCATTTTACAAGTGATGTTAAAGAAGCGCTAAATCATAAATATAGTGATATGGCAAATGAAATGATTAAACAAGGAAAAGATGTCGTTTCATTATGCGTAGGTGAGCCAGATATGAAGGTTCCTGATTATGTTATTGAGGGAATTTATAAGGCGATGAAAGGCGGTTTGACCCATTATAGTAATTGCCAAGGAATCTTAGAATTAAGACAAGCTATTGTTGCTGATTTAAATAAGGTATATGGTTGTGATTATACAAGTGATGAGATTTGTATCGCACCTGGTGTAAAGCCTGCTAGTTATTTTGCGCTTTCTTGTTTACTTGAGCCAAATGATGAGGTAGTTATTATTTCACCTTATTATTTGAGTTATCCAAGTAATATCGCTTTAGCTGAGCCTACAAGTAAGATTAAGGTGGTTGATTTAAATGATGACTTAAGTTTAAATCTAGATGCCTTAGATAGAGCTGTTAATGATGATACTAAGTGTGTTTTAGTTAATACACCTAATAATCCTGCTGGTAGTATGTTAAGCAAGAGTGATGTTGAAAATATATGCGATATCGCACTTAAGCATCCAAATACTTATATTATTTCTGATGAAGTATACGATAGATTGGTATATGAAGGTGAGATACATCATTCTTTCTTAAGTGAAAAGAATATTAAAGATAGGTTAGTACTTGTCAATGGTTATTCTAAATCGCATGCGATGACAGGTTTTAGACTTGGCTATGCACTTTGTAACAAAACATTAGCTAAGAAGATGGCTTTGTTTGCCCAACAAACCATTACTAATACTTCTACGCCTTTACAATATGGTGCTCTTGAAATATATAATCATGATTGGGATCATATTAAGCCATATTGTAAGTCACTAGAGGAGCGTATGAATTATTTCCACAATGAGATAAATAAGCATCCTTATTTTGAGGGAAGACTTCCTAGGTGTAGCTTTTATTATTGGGTTAATATTGAAAAATCAGGTAAGTCTTCAATACAAATGTGTGATGAATTGTTGAACAAGGTTGGTGTTGTTGCTACGCCGGGTATTACTTTTGGGGAAAAGTGGGATAACTATATTAGGTTTTCTATTGCGTCTAATATGGATGTTTTAAAAAAGGCAATAGATAGGATTAGGGATTTTAGATAATGATTAAGAAGATTAAAACATATAACGAAGATAATAAGACATTAAGGACAATCGAGATTGTCCTTATGTGTTTTTTATTGGTTGCTTCACTTTTTTCTTTCTTTTATGGAAATAGTAAGCTAAATGGTAATGAATATAAAAACATGACTTATGTCACTACTGTAGAACTTGAAAAAGAAGAAGATTCTGCGTGTGATGAAGATTCTACAGTATGTGAAATTACTTATAGCAATGATGATGTTTCTTTGATTAAGCAATATAGCGATGAAAGTGAAGTAAGTGAATCTATTGTGGCTTATGAATATAAATTAGATAGTGGCAAGATTTTGTGCTTTGATCATGAAAATCCTACTCTTGATGAAGTAGCTTATCTTTATAAACAAGAGATGGCAAATGATTGTGCACATATTTATAATTTTGGTTTATCTTGTTTGATATTGCTTTTATCATTGGCTGTGATATTTACTTTTTCTAAGGCGTTTACTACTTATGAGAAGTGTTGGTTTATGACAATTATGGTGCTTGCGACAATTGTGGCAGTATTGTTTCCAGAAGAGAGCGCAAATGGTGTTAATGGCATCATCATTATGTTGTTGTATTTACTAGATACTTTCTTAAATATTTTGTGCGAATTGCTTATTTCTAAACAATCACGTTATAACTTCCTTGTTTCAGTGCTTGTAGAAATTGTCGAGATTTTGGTTTGCGTTGTATTGATGTATCGTTTTGCGACTATTGCGACAACTTTATTTTTCTGGCTTCCAATTGATATTTTAAGTTATATTAACTGGTCTAAGCATAAGGACGATGAAGATGATGATCTAACTGCCGTTAGAAGATTAAAGGGCTATCAAGAAGTGCTTGTTATTGTTGCGATTATTGTGTGGACTGTTGGTGTTGGCTATTTACTAAGTGGTTTAGATATTCAAACGGATTTCTTTGGTGGCAATAAAAAACTTGAAACAATCATTACTTACATTGATGCGTGCGCTAGTGCAGTTGGTGTAGCTAATGGTTTGTTTATTTTCTTTAGACTTAGAGAACAATGGCTAGCTTGGTATATCAGTGCGTTTTTAGAGGCGGTTATGAATATAATGTCTGGTCAATATGTTTTACTTGTTTTAAAGCTTGGTTATTTTACTAATACTACTTATGGTTATATTAAGTGGAGTAAGTATATCAAGGAACATAATGAGAAGAGTTCTTTGTTCTAAATGTGGTTAAATAAGTGAGGAGCTGCCAGTGGCAGAAAAGCTTCTTGGGGTTTTCCCCGCTGCTTGCAGCGTAAGGTCTTTCCGCAGTGATACAATAGGTATCACAAGGAAAGAGCGATGCAAAAAGAAAATAGTACGTACGTGGCCTTGAGCCACAATATGAGCAATCTTGTATATCACTTTGTATGTCCAGCGAAGTACCGTCGCTCCGTTTTCAGTGATAACGTTGAAACACATTTATGGAATATCTGCCTTGAGATAGAACTAAGATATGATTACATCAAGTTTCTTGAAATAGGTGCAGATAAGAATCATGTGCATTTCTTAGTGCAAAGCACTCCAAATTATTCTCCATCTCAGATAATAAAGACAATCAAGTCAATAACTGCTAGGCAGATATTCCTTGAATGTCCTGAGGTAAAGAAGTGGTTGTGGGGTGGACAATTCTGGAGCGACGGATACTTCGTTGCGACAGTAGGCAAAAATACAAATGAAGCAGTAATCAGAGATTATGTAAAAAATCAAGGACAAGACTTTGAAGACTATAGGCAGATACACTTGTTCAAATAGATGCTGTTTTGCATCGCACTTACAAAGACGGATACCCCGGGTCTTGACCCGGGGTGATTCATTGTTAAATGGAGATTTGCCAAGTAAAGCGCAAGAACTCG
>CAVEWG010000085.1:0-7064 GCA_963619285.1 Oscillospiraceae bacterium
ATATTGAACAAAGTAGTACATTGAATCTAAATAGTAATAAGACAGTTACTATTACTTCAGGTAACAATAATGTTTATAGTATTAAGCGTGGTAGTAGTTTTAATAATACATTGTTAAACATTACAAGTGGCAGCATAACTTTGAGTAATATTACTGTTGATGGTAGTAATAAGGGCTCTGACTTTTTGGTTAAAGTTGGTGATGCGAGTAATAATCCAACTTTAACTTTAGATGATAAGGCAACTATTACTAATAATAAGACTGGTGGTATTTTAGTTGGCGTTTCAAAAAACAAACAAGGGTATGGTACTTTAAATATTAAATCAGGTTCTAAGATTTCTAATATGAATGGTTGTGGAAGGGTGCATATAGATGATAGTACAAGTACAACCGCAAGTGCCGTTCTTGTTATGGGTAGTAATACTTTCTTTAATATGGAAGGTGGTGAAATATCTGGTAATAATGGCGGTAATGAATCTTGGGGCACTCTTGTATTTTGTTACAACAGAGGAGCAAATAATAAGGCAACTATAACAGGTGGCAGTATTATAAATAACACTAGTGGCAAAGGGCCTGGTGCTATATTGTTAGATAGCGGATCAAGACTTATTTTAAGTGGAGGAACTATTACTGGAAATAAAAGTGGAACACAAACCGCTGGTGCTGTTTCTATTTTTAATAGTGAAACTGGTGATAAGCAACAAGATTTAATCATTGGTGGCTCTTCTAATCCTTTAAAGATTATAGGTAATAGAGATACAAACAACAATGTACGTAATCTAATGACTATAAGTGGAAAGATATATCAAAGAGTTAGCGGCAGTTGTCTAGCTGAAGGTAGTGAAATTGGTGTTTCAATGAATAATTATCCAAGTGCTGGCAATAAAACACAATTCTTAGCTAGCGCAAGTAATACAGAAGCTTCTTATTTTAAATGCGATTATCGTAATAAAGCAGGTATAGTACATGAAACTGGTTTATATCTTTCTGCCGATAGTTTACAAAAGGGTGATTTATATGTAAACGCAAGCTATTCAGGTGTATTATCTGATGGTAGCATTGATAGACCATATAAGAATTTAAATGATGCATATAATAATGCGGTATCTGGTGATACTATAAAACTATTAAGCAATATTAGTACAAATGAAAGCATAACCATAACTAAAGATATTACTGTTACTTCTGCTTCAGATACTGTTTATACCATTACCAAAAATAATAATAGTAATTTGTTCTTGGTAAGTAGTGGCACTTTAACTTTAGCTAATGTAGGAATTAAGGCAAATGGCAAAAGTAACCATACTAGAACATATGCGTTAATTAAGGTTAATGGTAGTAGCAGTAAGCTTATATTAAATAGTGGTACTACAATTAGCGATGTTGGCATGAGCTATGCGACTTCTAATACTGAATATGGTGTTTTATTAATAGATAATGGTGCCACTTTAACCATGAATGAAAATGCGATAATTAAAGATTGTACAGCTGATAGTGGACCAATTAGAGTTGTAAAATCTACTTTTTATATGAACGGTGGAACAATTGAAAATTGTGATTCGAAATATAGTGAATGCAACGCGGTCTATATAGCTAATGGCAGTTCGATGATAATGTCAGGTGGTGTTATTCAAAACTGTGGCAAGGTTGAAACAGGTAAGCCTGGAACAATTTTCTTGCATAATAATTTGGGTGCAAATAATGTGGGCAACTCTTTTATAATGAGCGGTGGTCAAATAATCAATAATAAAGCTACTTATGGTGGTGGTGTCTATAGCCAAAATAGCGGCAATAAGATTAAGGTATCGGGCAATGCTCAAATTAAAGATAATATTGGTACTTCTTTAAATAATGGCGAATCTAATATTTATTTAGCTAGTGGCCAAACAATTGAAATTGGTGAAGATCATTTAAGTGAAGGTGCATATATTGGCTGTTATACTATGTCTACACCAACTACTACAACAAAGGTTAAGATCGCAAGTAATGCCAATGAAAGTGATGCTAAGTACTTCCATTGTGATAAGCCTAGTAAAGCAGGTATTGAATATGATAATACTAATATTTATTTATCAATTGCCAAGGCAGAACAAATCAAAGCTAGTTTAGATAAAGTAAGTCTTGCTTCTGGGACAAAAGGTACAATAAATGAGCTTTTGAAGGCCACTATTAAAATTGAGAATTATGACGCTAGTGCTACTTATAAATATACTGTAACTAATGGTAGATCATGCATTGGTACAGTATCTAATATTGAAACAAAAAATGGTGTAACAACTGCTACTTTATCTAATCTAAAATATGGTGATCATGTAAAGGTATATGTTGAAGACAATCAAGATAATTGTGTTTATTTTAAAGTGCTTAATACAGATATTTTAAATGGCAATTTTGAAAGTTCAAATATTGGTGCTACATTAAAAACAGGAAGTACTATTGCCTCATGGCATACAACTGCTTATGATCAAAATATTGAAGTAAATAATGATAGCACATATAGTGCATCTCCTGCTCCAGATGGCAGCAAAGTAGCGGAACTAAATGCTTATGAATTTTCTACTTTATATCAAGAAATAGATACTTCTAGTAAGTATAATCAAACTATTTACTGCAATCTATATCATAGAGGACGTAATGGTAGTGATAAGATGGCTCTTGTTATTGGACCTACACTAAATGCAGGTTCAAGTGATCCATATAAGAAATCTAATTCAAGTACAAACGATATGTTTATGACTATGGTCTCTAATATGACAAGTAAAGAAGCAGGCAAAACTTATACAGTTGAATATGATAATAAAACTTATCAAGTAACGATCATAGAAGATGGCAAACAATGGGCATATTATGGTGGTTCTTATACAGTACCACAAGGGCAAGATGAAACCTTATTTGCGTTTGTTTCTATTAGTGCTACTGGTGGTAATGATGCTATTGGTAATTTATTAGATGGCATTAGCTTTGGTACAAATACAAGTCTGAAGTATGTAGCTAAGATCAATAACACAGGATATGCAAGCTTAAGTGGTAGTGATGGTGCGTTTGCTAAGGCAAGCAGCAATCAAACAATTGAATTAGTTGGCAATCCTAGTTCTACTGAAAGCGGAACAATTAAACAAGATGTTACTATAAAAGATACAAGTGGCAATACATATAAAGCTTTTAGTGATTCTAATGTAAGTGTAGATACTAATGGCAATGTTAGCTTGACTAGTGGATCATTAGAAGTTAATTCTAATGCATCTATAAAAGTAACGTTTAATAATATAGAATATACTTTTAGCGGTTCTAAATATAAAGTAGATACAAGTACTAATGCATTAACTCTTGAGGCTAATCAAATTGTTACAGACAATAATGGTATTAAATATACTGGTAAAGTTACTTTTACTTTTAATGATGATGAAACAATTTCTCTATCTAAAGATGCGACTATATCAAATAATGATTCTGTTATAGTTGGCGTGCAAGACACAAAAGTATCTATTGAAAATAATAAACTGACACTTAACGGTGGTAAGGCTTCAATAACTGGTCAATGTAGCGCCAAGGTTAATAATAAAATTGTTGAAGTTAAAGTAGATACTGATGAGAGTGTTGTTATTGATGTAGATAATAAAAAGGTAACAAATATTAACAAGAATAATTCAGTAACAATTGATGGTGTTAAATATACTTCTGGTAGTGATAATGGTGAATTTTCTTTAGTTGATACTTCACTTACTAAACCTAATGATAAGGCTACTTTAAAAACTGGTGAAATAAAGATTTCTTATGATGACAATAAAGAAACTACAATAAGTATTTCTAAAGATAATTCAAATGATAGCATTGTTACTAGGAATGATGGTAATAGTAGTGTTGAATTAAAAAATAATGATAAGTTCGTTGTAAATGATAATACTTATAAGGCGGGATGTGTTAATACTAAGTTTATTGTTGATAAAGATGGAAATGTATCACTTGAAACTGGTAAAGTAGTTCTTATAAAAGATGAGGGGGTTGGCGTTGATACTTTAACTATAAAAGATATTGGCAATGGTAATACAAGCGTTGAAGTAAATGACAATGATAAAAAGATTACGGTTCCTGGTAATGGTAAAATTGAAATAGATAAGGGTGATGAGAAAATAGTTATCGAAAATCCTAGTAATACTGATTTAGATGCCAATATTACAAGCGAAGGAAAACTTACTGTTAAGATGCCTGTAATTATCGACAATAAGAAATATATTGGTGAAGATATCACTTTAACTATTAATCCGGGCGATGGAAGTATTAGTACAAGTGATGGTAAAACACCTAATATTGAAATTGATAAAGATAAGTTTACAGGCCAATTAACTCTTGAAAAAGGTCAATCAGTAACAATAGGTGATTATACATATATTGCGCCAAGTGATGGTAATGTTACTTTAACAGCGTTAGATAATTCTAATCCTAAGGTTACAATAGATAAAACAGTTGAAATAAAGAAAAACGATAGTTCTACTTCTAGTGTATATACAGCTAATAGTAGCAGCACTTCATTTAACGTGGTTGATGATGCTTTTTATATAAAATTAATTGAGGGACAACTTAAGAATATAAACAATGAGACTATAACAGATGGTACTAATTCTATCAAGGGAATTAATAATAATTCTGTTGTGGGAATAGTTGATGATAAGCTTACTTTAATAAGCGGTGAAGTAAGTATCATAAAAGATAGCACTGTTAAAGTTAAAACAGGTGATAATCAATATAAAGACGTTACAAGTAATGGTGAAGATATAAAGGTTGATACAAGTAAGGTAACCGGTGTAAGCAAAGATAAGACAGTTACAATTGATGGCGTTAAATATACTTCTGGTAGTGATAATGGCTCATTTAATTTAAATAATAGTCAAACATTTACTAATACAAATGATAAAGCTGAAGTTGGTGCTGGAAAGAGCGCTATTATCAAACTTGGAAATAATAAAATCACTGTTTCTAGTGATAATAAGGGCGAGACTATAATTACTAAGACAGATGATGGCGGTACTGTTTTGGTTGTAAAAAAAGGTGATAAGTTTAAAGTTGGAAATAACGAACAAAGCACAACAAGTGATAACGCTATTTATAAAGTTAAAACTGATGGAACAATAGAAGCACTAAGTGGAACTATTTCTTTATCTGATGGTTCAAGTATAAGCGGTGGTAGTGGTAAGACTATTACTAACCCTAGTGAATCTAGTAATGATAAGGTTAGTGTTGAAATCAATTCACCAAGTAATGGCAATGATAAAGTAACTGTACCTAGCAGTGGTAAGGTAAATATTAATGATATAGAATATGAAAATGCTTCTACTACAGATAATTTGGTAATTGATGTTAGTAAGGATTCTAATAAGATAGTTAGTGGCTCTGTTAAATTAGATAAAGATGAAGATATTGATTTAGATGATATTTCAATTAAGAATTCTTCAACTGATGATTCTAAGGATATTACTGTAAATGCTAATATAGGTAGTGATAATAAAGGCACTATAGCTATTCCTAGTGGTGGTAAAACTGCGATTAAAAAGGGTACTAATGAAACTGTAATTGAAACAACTAATGCAGAATCAACTATTACTATTACATCTTCTAATACATTAAAGGTTAAGATGCCGGTTAAGATTTCTGGTGTTGAATATTCAAATACTGATAGTAGTGCTGAATTAACAATAGATTTAAGTAGTGGCAATGCTATTGTTACTGTTACTGTACCTAATGGTACTAATGTTAAAGACGGTAACTCTACTATAACAACATCAGAAAATAATGTTCAGGTCTCAAAAATAGATGATTCGTTAACATTGCTTAGCGGCAAGGGACAAGTAACAGGAAATGTAAGTGTTAAGATTTCTGATGATAAAACAGTTAATGTTACTGTACCAAGTAATAAGACTGTTACATTAAATACTTCAGATAAGACGGTTTCCGGTTTAGGAAAAGATAACACTGTTACAATTGACGACATAACTTATACTTCTGGTAGTGATAATGGTAGCTTTTCACTTGAGAATGCTAAGTTAACAAATGATGGTGATAAGGCGATTGTTATAGGTAGCGTGACAAGTGATAAAACGATTGCTGTTGATGATTCTTTAAATATTAATGTTCCTGGTAACGATAGTGGTAAAGTAACAATCACTAAGACTTCAACTGGTGCTACTGTTAGTTTGGAAAAATCAGGTGATACATTTAAAGTTGGTAACAATCCTTATACTTCGGATCATGACAATACAACATATAGTGTTAATAATGATGGCACTGTTTCAGTAAGTTTCCAAATCCTTAAAGATGGAGAATCTTATACAGGAAGTAGTGTTAAAAGTATAACTAATCCCGCTAGTTCAAATAATGATGAAATTAAAGTTACTATTAATAGTCCAAGTAATAATATTGATACTTTAATAATTCCTGCTAAAGGAAAAGTTAAGATTGGTGATAATGAATATGAAAATGCTTCTAGTACTAATGATTTAATTATTGAAATAACTAGCTCAGATAATAAGATTACAAGCGGTTCTATTAAGTTAGATAAGAATGAAGATATAAAAGTTACTGTAACTGAAGGTAGTAATGATAAGACTTTAACTATTAAGAATGCAGATACTTCTTCAAGTAATAATAAAGTTGTAGTAGAAGCTATTAAGGATAATGGCGATGATTCTAATAAAAATAGTGCTAAGGTAACAGTTCCTGCTAGCGGTTCTATTGCTATTGGTGATAAGGTAAATATTTCTAATCCAAATGCAGCTAATTCATCAGATATTAATATCGGTAGTGATGGTAAATTAAGCGTTAATACTCCTATTAATGTTAATGGTACAAGTTATACAAATGATAGTGATAGTAATGTTAATTTAACAATTGATCCAGATACAGGAAAAGTTATTGTTACTGTTCCTAGTTCTGGCGAGAAAGTAAAAATAGGTAGCGATGAATATACTACTACTGCTAATGATACGCAAATTGAAAAGAGTGATACTACTAATAAATTAATTAATGGTTCTGTTAAACTTGATAAGAATGAAACTATAAGTGTAGGTAAT
>CAVEWG010000086.1:0-7049 GCA_963619285.1 Oscillospiraceae bacterium
AAATTGAACGCAAATGAGAAAATAAGTATAATTGAATCAGAATATGATATTTCGTTTAAAGATGGATTAAGAGAGGAAGTGAATGTTATGTGTAATCTAGGCGAAGGAATTGCGGAAAGAGCGATAGCAGAAACAGCTAAAAAAGCTGAAAAAGAAAAGATAGAAGCTGTTAGAGAAACTAAGGAATCTTTTGTCATGAATATGTATGAACTAGGCTATACATATGCTCAAATTTCCGATGTAACAAAATTAAGTGTTGATGATGTTAAGGCAATAATAAATCAACATTGTCTAAATTAAATAAACATGGATATCAGTTATTATTGGCAAAATAAACAAGAGCGGGCAATCATTGCAAAGAAGCATACCCTTGATATGTGGAAGGGTTATAGTAATGAAATATATGATTGCGTAAGTAAAACAGAAGTCTTTTCTTATGAAACGATTAATCCTTTGAATAAACAAAGTGAACAATCTATTACTTTAACTGATGAGGATTCAGTATCGGCTGTTTTTAATCACCAAATAGGAAAAGTATGTGTTTTGAATTTTGCGTCTTTTAAATATCCAGGAGGTGGCTTTCTAAGAGGAAGTAGAGCGCAAGAAGAGTGTCTATGTCATGAGTCTTTCTTATATAACGTACTAAATGAATTTGATAAGACTTTCTATGAGGAAAATAGAGAAGATTTAAATAATAGCCTTTATATAAATAGAGCTTTGTATTCGCCAAATATAAGATTCTTTAAAAACGATAATAGTTGTTTAGCTGATGTGCTTACTTGTGCTGCACCTAATTTTAGTTCAGCTTATAAATATAATCGTGTTTCCAAGCGGGAGAATTCTACTGTGTTAAAACAACGCACTCAATTTATATTAAATATTTGTTCAAAAAAGAATGTAGATACTTTAATACTAGGAGCGTGGGGTTGCGGTGTTTTTGGTCAAGACCCTAGTGAAGTGGCTAATCTTTTCGTTGAAGAACTTAAAGATCATAGGGATATAGGAAATGTAATTTTTGCGGTAATTGATAAAGAATCCGATAATTATAAAGCTTTCAAAAAAGTATTGTAATCTCAAAAAAAATAATGCATAATTCTATTGTACTTTTGTACAGAAATTGACCGCTATTAATAGCTAAGACTACACGGACGGTCGGGTCAAATGCCGAAGACTTGTTGAAGAAACAAGAGCCATGTTTGAAGGACATGGAAGGGTATTATCCCTTATTGATTGAGTTAAAAGCTCAGTTTTGTAAAGTTGCTATATGCCTTATGAAATGGTCAATAAGAAGCGATTTCTGTATAAGAAAGGACTTGAATATGATTAAGACAGGCGTATCGCACCTGTCTTTTTTATTGATACAAGGGGGAACAATGGAAAAATTAATTGAATTTAGAAACATCGTAAAAGAGTTTGATGGCCAGGTGGTATTAAAGGGTATTAATCTTGATATCTATAAGAACGAGTTTGTAACCTTACTTGGTCCTTCAGGATGCGGCAAAACAACACTTCTAAGAATCCTAGGAGGATTTCTTGATTGTGATGAGGGTAGTGTAATTTTTAATGGTGAAGAAATTTCCAAAACACCAGCTTATTTAAGGCCTATTAATACGGTATTTCAAAAGTATGCGCTATTTCCACATTTAAATGTTTATGAAAATGTTGCGTTTGGTCTAAAGATTAAAAAGATGCCAAAAGATTTAATTGAGCCAAAGGTAAATAGAATGATTGGCCTAGTTGGTCTTGATGGCTTTCAAAATAAAGACGTTACTTTATTAAGTGGTGGCCAACAACAAAGAGTTGCGATTGCCCGTGCTTTAGTTAATGAACCGGATGTTCTTTTGTTAGATGAACCTTTAAGCGCCCTTGACGCAAAACTTAGAAAAGAGATGCAACAAGAACTTAAGCGTATTCAACAAGAAGTTGGCATCACCTTTATTTTTGTTACCCACGATCAAGAAGAAGCGCTAACAATGTCTGATAAGATTGTGGTTTTAAAGGATGGTGTTATCGAACAAATTGGCACACCTACAGAAATCTACAATGAGCCAAAGAATAAATATGTTGCGAAGTTCATTGGCGAATCAAATATTGTTGATGGCATCATGAAAAAAGACTATCTTGTTAATTTCGATGGTGAAGATTTCAAGTGTGTTGACTATGATTTTAAGCCAAATGAACCCGTTGATGTTATTATTCGTCCTGAAGACATTGAGATAAAGAAGAAAAATGCAGGTAAGATGAATGGCCAAGTTATTTCGGTATTGTTTAAAGGCGTTCATTATGAAGTAATTGTTGAGACAAAGCGTGGTGCTGCTAAGACAATTAAATTACATGTTTTTGATGATAAAGACGTTGTTAATAAAGAAGCTAATGAAAATATGCACGCTACTGATTTCATTATGGATATTGAAGATGTTGCTACTTTAAATGATAGCGAACTAATTCAAAGAGCCAATGCTCAAGCTTGGAATCCCGAGACTAGTGAAGACATTTTGATTAGCGAAGTTAGTAGTTCAATCAAAGAAGAAGCTGGAACTTATCCTGTTTCATTTAAAACTGATGCTGGTACAAGCATTACTATCAATGTTTCGGTAGTTGTGCCTCGTGTTAATAAAGATAAAGAAGATAATATCGGTATTCAAGCTTTCGATGTATATAAATCAGTAGATGAAATCA
Organism: Oscillospiraceae bacterium; assembly: GCA_963619285.1. GTDB lineage: Bacteria > Bacillota_I > Bacilli_A > Erysipelotrichales > Erysipelotrichaceae > Colivicinus. Next base: position 2,680 of record CAVEWG010000086.1, read on the forward strand.
AGGAGTCAATGGCTATTTCCTATGACTTACAAACATGGGCTGATGCTTATGCATGGTATTTAGACTCTGAAGAAAAGGTTGAAATTGATGATGTTCGTTTTGACTTTGATCCAAACGAAATTGTTGCGGGTGACTATGATGTAACATTTGTTACTGAAGGTAGAACATATAAGATTCATACAACAAGTTGTCAAAAAGAGGACGCTATTGTCTCAATTGATTTTGAACCTGACGCAATTCATGTAATGGAAAAGAGTATTGGCTAATGAAAAGTTTTAAAAGATTAGTATATCCATACATGGTATGGGCAGGGGTCATTATTGTTATTCCAATGTTGATAATGGTGTTTTATGCTTTTACTGTAGATGGAAATAGCGTATTAAATGTAAAGTTTACTTTTGAAAACTTTGTGCGTTTCTTTTCTGATTCTGTCTTTCTTAATGTACTTTTAAGAAGTATTAAGATTGCCCTAGTTACAACACTTATTTGTATATTAATAGGTTATCCTGCAGCTTATTTTATTGCGAGCTTAAAAGGTGATAGTCAAGCTTTAATGGTATTGTTGGTTACTTTACCTCAACTTATTAATATGCTTGTTAGAACATATGCATGGCGTGGTATTTTGCTTAATACGGATTTTAGTGCCGAAGTAAAAATCTATATTGGTATGGTTTATAATTTTTTGCCTTTTATGATTTTACAAATTTATACATCGTTATCAAAAATGGATAAATCATTACTTGTTGCCGCAAAAGACTTAGGATGCGATGATGCAAAGGCTTTTATGAAAGTTACTTTACCATTAAGTGTTCCTGGTATTATTTCGGGTATTACGTTGGTATTTTTGCCTGCTGTAAGTAGTTTCTTTATTCCTAAGCTATTAGGTGGTGGTTCTTATGTGCTTGTTGGTAATTTGATTGAAAACTACTTCATTACAACAGGCGACTGGAATTTTGGTGCGGCAGTAAGTTTGATTATGACGGTTATTATTTTAATCAGCATGTATTTTACAAGGAAGCTTGATTATGATAAGGAGGCTAGATAATGAAGAAAAAGTTTGATTTTAAGAAATTATATTTAGCTTTAATATTGTTATTCTTTTATGCCCCTATTGTTTATGTAATAGTGTTCTCGTTTAATGAATCTAGGTCTTTAACTAATTTAACAGGCTTTTCTCTAAGATGGTATGAAAAGATGTTTAAGTCTAGAAGTATGATGGAATCTATTTATTATTCAATACTTATTGCGGTAATTGCGACTGTTGTTTCAACAATTGTAGGTACTTTAGCTTCTATTGGCTTAAGCAAGTCAAATAAGATTATTAGAGAAGTAGTTACTCAAGTTAATAACTTGCCAATGTTAAATCCTGATATTGTTACAGCTATTGGCTTTATGTTGTTCTTTTCGAGTTTATCAATTCCAACGGGTTTTGGTACATTATTGTTGGCACATATTGCGTTTTGTATCCCTTATGTAATGTTGTCGGTATCGCCAAAGCTTAGACAACTTGATGATAATATTGCCGAAGCGGCTCTTGATTTAGGCTGCACACCTATGCAGGCTTTGACTAAGGTTATTCTTCCGCAAATCAAGGAAGGTGTGTTCTCTGGTGCTTTGGTTGCGTTTATGATGAGCTTTGATGATTTTGTGATATCTTACTTTACAACGGGTCCGGGAATCAACAATATTTCAACCTATGTATATTCTACAAGTAAGCGTATCAATCCTAGCATTAATGCGTTGAGCACTTTAATTGTTCTTGCTATTACGATGGTTTTAATTGTAGTAAATGTTGTTCCGCGTATTAGACAAAGGAGAAAAAGAAATGAAAAAGTTGCTTAGTGTCTTATTGTGCCTGGTGTTGTTAAGTGGCTGTCTATCTAATAACTATGATAATGGTGAACTTAATATTTTCATGCCTGGTGAATATATAAGTGATGAAGTTGTTGAACAATTTGAATATGAATATGGCGTTAAAGTAAAAATCACTTTATTTGATTCAAATGAAGCTATGTATACAAAATTGTTAGCTAATACTAGTAGTTATGACATCATTATTCCAAGCGATTACATGATTGAAAGACTGATTAGCGAAGGCTATTTACAAGAGCTTGATAAGTCTAAGCTTACTTGTCTAGATTACTTATATGATGGTGTCAAGAATATGGATTATGATCCTGATAATGATTATTCTATTCCTTATTTCTGGGGCAATGGTGGTATTGTTTATGATCCTGAGATAGTTGACGAAGAAGATGTTATAAATCAAGGGTGGGCAGTCTTAAAAAATACTAAGTATAAGGGCCAAATCTATATGTATGATTCTATCCGTGATATTTTTATGGTGGCGTTTAAGTCACTTGGTTATTCAATGAATACCAATGATGAAAATGAAATCAATGAAGCATATCAATGGCTAGTTGATGTTGCGACAACAATGTCACCTGCATACGCTACTGATGAATGTATTGATGGATTAGCCTATGGTGAAAAGGCAATGGGCTTTATGTATTCAGGTGATGCTGCTTACATTTTGTCGGAGAATGAAAATATGCGTTTCTATGCACCTAAAGAGGGTACCAACTACTTTGTGGATGCGATGGTTATACAAAAGGGCGCAAAAAATGTTGAAAATGCTTATAAGTTTATTAACTATATTACTGATTATGATGCGGCTTTTGAGAATAGCTTATATGTAGGCTATGCTTCAGTTAATAAAGAAGTGTTAAATGATTTAACTTTACCTGATGGTGATTTTGATGGTAATGAGGCTTATATTCCTCGTGATAAGAATGAAAATGATGAAGTGTTCCATAATAATGAGAAACAATTATCGGAAATCTCTGAGTTATGGGTAAAGGTTAAAAACCACTAAGATGTGTCTAATGATACATCTTTTTGTTAAAATAGAAATATGTCAAACATATTAGATCAATTGTTTTCAAATTTTGATTATGCTTTATTAGCTTTTTTTCATCAATTAGCTTTAAAGTATAGTGATGTTTTAACTCCTATTAGTAAGTTTTTGGCAATCATTGGTAACTTACCGTTTTTATTACTTGGATATGTAGCGATTGTTTTGATTATTACTAAGAAGTATCGTAAGAATGGTATTGTGATGTTTGTTTCAATAATACTTGGAGCAATCATTACTTCTTTATTGATTAAGCCTTTAGTATATCGATTAAGGCCTTATCAAAGTGATATAGAGATATATAAGACATGGTGGCAATATGTCGGCTGTAGTGCAGAAAGTGATTCTTCTTTTCCAAGTGGTCATTCATGTGCTGCTGCTTCTGGTTCATTGGGCTTATTTCTTAGTTTTAAAAATAAGAAGTATATATGGCCTATACTTATTTATCCACTATTGATGGCTTGTTCAAGGATTTATCTATGTGTTCATTATCCTAGTGATGTTGTGGCAGGATTGATAGTTGGATGCCTTGCGGCAATAATTGCAAATTTGATAGTTAATGAAATTTATACGAAAAAATATAGTTTAGAAGCGAATTAGTATGTTCGCTTTTAATTTGGTGCTACAATGAAATTAGTTTTCTAGGGCAGGGTTAGATTCCCGATCGGTGGTATACCCCACGAGCGTAATGCAGAACTTGTGCGATTCAAGTGGCGACAGTATAGTCTGGATGGAAGGAGATTTTTTATTTTATGAAAACTAATTATAAGATGCAGTTCATTGTGTTTGTAGCTATTTTAAGTGGTTTAGCTGGTGTTTTGATGTTGATTGAATTTCCATTACCTATTGCACCACCATTCTACAAGGTTGATTTATCTGATGTGGCAGCGCTTATTGGTGGTTTTAGTTTTGGGCCTTTAGCAGGTTTGCTTATTTGTTTATTAAAGGTTTTAATTTCTATTTTGTTAAATGGTACAACTACGGCTTTTGTAGGAGAACTTGCCTCTTTCTTGATGGATGGAACCTTTGTCTTTGTGACAAGCTTAGTATATAAAGAAGCTAAAAGTAAAAAAGGAATTATTGTATCCTTAATTGTTGGTGTGTTATCTCTTACGTTAATGGGGGCTATAGCTAATTATTATTTAATGATTCCGGCTTATGTCAAGTTTATGAACTTCCCAATTGATTCAATTATTAAAATGGGAAGTGCTATAAATAGTAATGTTAATTCATTAGAATCATTAATTCTTTTGTGTACTGTACCATTTAACCTTGTAAAGGGATTGATAATATGTACTATTACATATGTGTTAAATGATAGAATTTCTCCTCTATTAAAAACAAGGGCTTAATCGTCCTTGTTTTCAGTTTTAGTTTTTACTTTTTCAAGAAAATCAATCATCTTATCAAGTCCTTTATCTGCTACATTTAAGGCAGTAAGCTTTGCGTTCTTGAT
>CAVEWG010000087.1:0-6893 GCA_963619285.1 Oscillospiraceae bacterium
ATTTATTAGTAATATATTACCAAATATATTAAAATATAGATATGAAGTTATACCATGGATCAGACCAAATTATCTTAAAGCCAAAATACAATTATGGAAACCCTAGCAATGACTACGGACTTGGCTTTTATATGAGCGATGATAAAGATATCGCAAGACTTTGGGCAAGTAAAAACCCTAGTGATGGTTTCCTAATGGAATATGAAGTTGCGATGAGTAAATTAAACATTCTCTATCTAGATGACCAGAGTGAAGAAAATATTTTAAAGTGGATTACAATACTAGTTTCACATCGCTTTTCTCGTTTTGAAATAGATAAATATAAAACCACAATAAATGCCCTAAATGATAAGTATTCATTTGATACATCAAATTATGACATGATAGTAGGCTATAGAGCAGATGATTCATACTTTCAATACTCTAGAGACTTTGTAGCTGATGATCTATCTCTTGAAACATTATCTAAAGCGATGAAACTTGGAAACCTTGGCAAACAATACGTACTAATTAGTGAGAATTCATTTAATCACATTACTTTAAATAAATATGAAGAAGTAAAGGCTTCTAATGAATACGAATTATTTAGAAAACAAACCAATAAACAATACCATCAATTAAAAAAAGAAGACAACATTAACAACACATATATAAGAGACATATTAAGGAAATAAACATGGAACAAGTAGACATCATCGACCTAAAAGACAGGTTCTCCGATTATATAAACAAACTATATACCAACAATAATATAAGTATTTTTTCCATATCTAATACTATTATCGAAAACGATTTATTTGACTTTTTAGAAGAAAATAAAGTCAAAGAATTTTTATCATGTTCATATGAAGAATTTGTATACAAACTATACAAAACAAATAGTATCTACACAACTAACGCGCAAGTATCTGAACTAATATGGGCCTCTAAGATGTATATCACAATATCACTTAATCTAAATATACCTCTTAAAACAATTGTGTTGCTATGTCCCTTAAAACAAATGCTAGAACTATTTGAAGTTAACCACGAAATGAACGATACACAAACTATCGATTACTTTAAAAACAACATATTAACCACCAACATTTTAAAAGCACTAAGAAAACTTAGAAACATCACTGTTAGACAACTGTCGGTTATGACCGGCATTAATACCAACACATTAAACGCGTATGAAAAAGATAACAGCTATTTATATAACGCAACATATTCAAACATAAAATTAATCAAAGAAGCATTAAATGTTTCCTATTCCTTCTTTAAAAAAGAATCAAGCTTTATACCATTTAATTATCTATTGCTAGAAAACAAACAAATACAAACATACATGCTTAAATTCTTCAATAATTACTATAAAAAAGAACTATCTATTGTTTCAATGACACCAATAATAAAACTAAACTATAAAAACAAAACATATTTCATTGACGATGAATTATTATCTATAGCCTATAAAAAAGCAATCAATTCATATATAGAGAATGAAACAAGTTTGTTATTTTGATCAAGCTTTTAACTTCTTTTTATTATTGTCATCTAAAACATAAAACACTCTTTTTTGTCTTATTAAATTATTAACGCAATCCCTTAGTTTTGCGCTTATACCCTTATAGCCCATCTTTAAAGCTAATTCCGTTAAAGAAAGCTCTTCTTGTTTTAATAAATCTATAATTTTATTTTCATAAGAATCTTCTTTTTTATCTAAAAACTTGTCATGCACCGGAATAGCAACAGATAAAAAGTTTCTATCTTCATCCATGACAAACTTTAATTCACCAGAACCATTTTCCATTAAAGCCTTTTTCGCATTAGGAAAACCAGTATTTCTACCCTCTATAAGCTTTAACTCCTTTAAGAAATCGCCAATCCTACGATTGCGATACATTCTTGATCTTATTTCGTCCTTTTGTATATCTTTATCACTGATACTTCTATCAAAACCAAGGAAACTAGTAATCTCAATTGAATCACTTATAATTCTTACTGTAATAGGTTCATTTATTTGATAAGAACGATGATAAACCGCATTGGACAAAATCTCTTCTATTGCCTCATATGGATAATTATAGATACGCAAGGCCTCTGCCTGGCCTTCTACCTTAATTGTTAATTGCTTTATAACATAGTTATTGATATAAGCTAAAGCATCTCTTAATTGCCTTTGTATAGGACCCTTAAACACTTTCTCAACCATATTAGTACCCGTAGGATCTGGAATATCTACTACTTCAATTCGAGCATATCTAAAATACTTCTCAATATTTTCACTAAACATTAATAGCCCAACATTTAAAGGCTTTAGTCTCTCAGGTGGACCACCAACAATCTGCATATCTTTAGCCAAAGATAATCCATCCATATCCTTAGATCTTTCATATAAAGAACTATTAATCTCTTTTAGATGTTCTCTCATTAAGCCTAAATCTAAATCATCTAATTCAGCTAATAAATTAGGTCTATCATCAAAAGGAATAGTGCTAGAAACATAAAACAATTCTTTTTCTTCATCACTAGAAGCAATTACACTACTAGAAAACTTCCTAATATAGTAATACTTATTAGAACCCTTAACAGTAACATCCTTTGGTGCCTTATATGGCCTACCATAGCCACCTTGAACCCAAATAACGATCACATAAATGTCATCAACTAATACAGGTTCTACAACCGGTTCATATAAAGGCTCTATATAATGACACTTTTCTCTTAATTTCTTTAAAATATCATCAACATCATTTATATTTACACCCTTTAAAGGATAAACAGGATGACCATTTTCCTCCTTTACACCAATAACGATATAACCACCACCAATGTTATCAATATCATTGGCAAAAGCACATATAGTCCTAATAATAGCAGCTGGATTAAAACTCTCTTTAAACTCAACCCTATTAGACTCAACAACCTTTTGACCGATTAATTCTTTAATGTTTACAGGAATTGCCATATTTTCACCTCGACATTATTTTATACACTAGACACAGATTTGTCTAGTCACTCGACAATGTTTTGTCTAGTTACTCGACAAGACTTATCTAGTACTTTATTAGATTAGGTATTTATCTTTTTTTTGCCTTTAATAAGATTAATCCAACCCACACATTAACAAACGTTATAGATTTAAGAAACATAGTGTTGTAAGATAATCGTACAATAAATAGTGCAATAAATTGGACAGCATGAAAACGAGGTATAAAGTATGTTGGCAGTAAACTATTCAACACTTAGAAACAACTTAAAAGACTATTGTGACAAAGCATCGGATTTTGGGGAAACAGTTATTGTGACAAGAAAGAATGAAAAAAACATTGTTCTTATGAGTCTTGATAAATATAACCAATTGGAAAAAGCAGCTAGAAACAATGAGTATCTCACTATGATCGATAGAGGTATTGCACAACTTGAGTCAGGACATGGTCAAGAACATGAACTAATTAATGTAGATAGATAAGAAAACTGTAGGTTTATAGAGCGTGAAGGCTTATCTAAAGGAATTGGGAAGCCTGAACCACTTAAACACAGAAAAGCATGGAGCAGAAGAATAGACGAAGCTAATAGACTAGTCTATAACATAGACGAAAATGGTTTCTTGTGGATTATCGCTTGTAAGGACATTATGAAGATTAGCACTTGAAAAAGGTGTTTTTTCCTTTGTTTAGTGCGTCATTAAATTAGGCACTTATTTTTTTGTCTTCAATAACCCTTAAGTTATCATCAAATCTTTTTTGAAGATTAAGCCATCCTTTAGCACTTGTGCCCATTGCCAAAGATAGTTTATGAGCCAAATCATCAGAAACACTAATTTGGCCATCTAACAATTGTTCTAATATTTCAAGATCTATTCCCATTTTGTGGGCCATCGTCTTTTTATTAATTCCAGCATCATTAATATAATCACTTACATAATAACCTGGGTGAAACGCAATAATATTTTCATATTCAACAACATTACTCATGGTAAAACCTCCTAAGTGACACTATTTTATCAAAATAACTCATACTTCTTCACAAAACCAATAAACTTATTTAGCCTATCAGGGATAAAGATACCCTTCTTCCAAATAACGCCATGTATTGTACTAATTTCAGGACTAATTGGAATCTTTACAAACTTATCCTCGTCAGCTTCTAACGCATCAAAAAAGAAAGCACCGGACTTGCCATCTTCTATACAATTTAAAATAGTAGAAGTTTGGCTACAATACATTGAAATATTAGGCATTATATTAGCTGATCTAAATAAAGAAGTAATTGTTTGATTTTGCACGGAGTCTGTATTAAATAAAACAATTCTTTCATCCCTTAACATATCAATAGTAATCTTCTTCTTTTTAGCGTAACGATGTTTTTTAGAAACACAATAAACATATCTATTCTTCAACAAAACATGGTGGTTATACTTATCCAAATTATAAAAATCAAGATTAGCAATCGCTAAATCAATTTGTTCGCTATCCACTAGATTTCTAGCCCTAATAGAGCCATATTCTAAAAGCTGAATAGGAATATTATATTTCTTCTCAAATTCTTCCTTTAGCCTTGGAAAAAAGACCACACTGATCATTGGCGGAATACCAATCCTTAAAGGATGAACATTTTCATTTGAATCAGAATACTCATCATATAAATCATGTGTTTGTTTTAAGATGTCCTCAGCCTTCTTATAAAACTTTTCACCATCCTTGGTAAGCGTTATTCTATTTTTTCCATGATTAAAAAGCTTAATATGAAACTCGTTTTCTAAATCTCTAATAGATGTAGAAATAGTTGGCTGCGATACAAACAAAGTCTCTGCAGCCCTTGTAATACTGTGATACCTGCATACCGCACAAAAATACTCTAATTGGGTTAATGTCATACTCTCAGTATAGGCAAAAACTATACTGACGTCAATTTTATCAAATGTACATTATGCTGAATACTTCCTATACTAATCTTGTAGAAGAAGAAAACGCTTACATTCTTCTTACAAATAGTTTCGCGAAACCTATAAATCTATTCTATTGGGCTTATTAAAAAGAATAGATAAAAAAGAAAGGAAAAAACTAAAATGAGTCCAACAGTTATAACACTATTGTTCCTAGCCTTCGCTATTGTAATGTTTGTAACCGAAAAAATCCCACTAGGCCTAAGCTCAATGATAATTTGTACAGGCTTAGTACTAAGCAAGGTACTTACTGTACCACAAGCCTTTGAAGGCTTCATAGACAGTAACGTAATCCTATTTGTCGCAATGTTCATCGTAGGAGGTGCCCTATTTGAAACAGGCATGGCCAACGAAATTGGTGGTATAGTCACTAAATTTGCCAAATCAGAAAAAGCACTAATTATCGCGATAATGACAATCGCAGGCATTATGAGCGGCTTTCTATCAAACACTGGAACAGCCGCCATATTAATTCCTGTAGTAATCGGCATAGCCAACAAATCAGGCTTTAAAAGATCAAAACTATTAATGCCACTAGTATTTGCCGCAGCCATGGGAGGCAACCTATCCCTTATTGGTGCGCCAGGAAACATGATTGCTAAATCAACACTAGAAACAATAGGCCTATCATTCTCCTTCTTTGAATACGCCATAGTAGGTTTACCAATACTGATTGTCGGAATTATCTTTTACGCAACAATTGGCTTTAAACTACTACCAGAAAACGAAGTAGACGATGAAAACTTATTGTTTGATGAAGTAAAAGACTACACGAATGTTCCCAAATGGAAAAAAGTACTATCACTTGTAATACTAGTTATCACATTAATTGGCATGATCTTTGAAGACAAAATAGGAATAAAACTATGCATCACAGGATCAATTGGCGCAATCTTATTAATACTAACAGGTGTAATATCAGAAAAAGACGCATTAAAGTCAATTGATTTAAAAACAATATTCCTATTTGGCGGAACTCTATCTCTTGCCAAAGCGCTACAAGTAACCGGTGCAGGTGAGCTTATCGCAGATAAAGTAATTGGCATGTTAGGAAATAATCCCTCACCAATTCTATTCACCTTTGTGGTCTTTGTCTTATGTTGTATCATGACAAACTTTATGTCTAACACCGCAACAACCGCCCTAATGGCACCGATATGTTTATCAATCGCTCAAGGAATGGGCGCTGACCCAAAAGCTGTGCTTATGGCATGTGTAATTGGTGGATCATGTGCTTATGCTACACCAATTGGAATGCCAGCTAACACGATGGTTATGGGTGCTGGAAACTATAAGTTCACGGATTATGTAAAAGCAGGTTTGCCACTTATCTTAATCGCAATTATTGTTGCGATGATAATACTACCTATCGCTTTCCCATTTTATCCAGCTTAAATAAAAAAATATGGAGGAAATAAAAATGTCAAATCAAGAACAAGTAAACAAATTAACCGACATTATCGCGCAATTTGTAGGCTTCACTGCCATCAAATTACCGGATGATGTAATCGCTAAACTAGAAGAGCTAAAGGAAAAAGAAGACTCTCCTCTAGCCAAAGTAATCTATGAAACAATGTTCAGAAATCAAGAACTTGCCACAAAGCTTCATAGACCATCATGCCAAGATACAGGTGTACTACAATTCTGGGTAAAATGCGGAACTAAATTCCCACTAATTGATGAACTAGAACCACTATTAAAAGAAGCTGTTGTAAAAGCTACATTTGACACACCTTTACGTCATAACTCTGTACAAACATTCGATGAATACAACACTGGCAAAAACGTTGGCAAAGGTACTCCTACAGTATGGTGGGACATTATACCAAACTCAGATAAATGTGAAATCTACACTTATATGGCAGGAGGTGGTTGTACACTTCCCGGAAATGCTACTGTATTAATGCCAGGAGAAGGATATGAAGGAATCACTAAATTTGTCCTAGACCGTATGACAAGC
>CAVEWG010000088.1:0-6877 GCA_963619285.1 Oscillospiraceae bacterium
TAAAGAAGCTTATAGATATTTTTAATTCCAAAAATATTGTGGTTGGTTTAAGTGGTGAAGATGGTTTATATGTCAACTATGTTGATGATAAATTAATTAAAGAAAATGGTGTATTAAATATTGTAGTACCAAGAATTGGTACTTATCATAATGAGAAAGTATATCAAGCGCTTGCTTATTGTGAAGATACTTATAAAGAAAAAATAAAGAAAGAATTAGTTAATTCTAAGGTCACTTATTGGAATGATTTTGGTATAGATATTATTAATAAAAATGGTGGCAAAGATAAGGGCATCTTAGAATATATTAAAATGTTTGATATTACAATCGATGAAACTATGGCCTTTGGAGATAGTGAAAACGACAAAGAAATGTTAAAAGTAGTATCTATTGGTGTTGCCATGGGCAATGCCACAGAAGAACTAAAACAAGTAAGTGATTTTGTGACTAAAGATTTATATGAAGATGGCATAGATTTTGCCTTAAGAAAATATGGGGTATTGAATGATTAAAGCAGCATTTTTTGATTTAGATGGAACATTGTTTTCTCATAGCCAAAGGAAAATTCCTGATTCTACTATTTTAGCTTTTAAACAATTAAAGGAAAAAGGAATTAAAAGAGTACTATGTACTGGCAGGCACATTGTTGAACTAAGACAACTTGGCATACTTGATTTGGGATTAGAATTTGATGGTTATGTTTTACTAAATGGCCAAATAATTTTAGATGAAAATCAAAAATATCTAGATGGTACTCCGATTAGAGAATCAGAGACTAAAAAGATTCTTAAGTTATTTAATGAAAAAGAGTTTTCTTTAATTCTTGAAAATACTGATGAACTATATGCTAATATCATGGATGATTTCTATATGGAAGGGCTAAGAAGTGTTAACACAAAGCCTTTTCCTATAAAAGAATATGATGGTAAGCCAATCTTTCAAGTAAGCACATATGTAACCAAGGAAAGACAAGAATTCTTAAGAGAATATCTAAATGAATGTTTTATCACATCGTGGAATGAATATGGTTTATGTATTGTCGACAAAATTGGTGGTAAGAGTAAGGGTATGGAAAAATACCTTAAGAAGATGGGCATGACTAATGATGAAGCTATGGCTTTTGGCGACGGTGATAATGATATAGACATGTTAGAATACGCTAAAATAGGTGTTGCGATGGGTAATGGTGTAGAAAATGTTAAAAAAGTAGCTGATTATGTAACTGATCATATTGATGAAAATGGATTGTATAATGCACTGAAACATTTTTCCATTATTTAAATATTTTTAATAGAGTTCACATAAACTTCGCCTTGGCGTGTTAGTATATAGTCGAACATAGAAAAGAGGAATTATATGAATATAAAATCAACTGATTTCTTTAAAAATGTAGATCCAAATAGAGAAAAATATGAAGTTGCGGTTAAATACGCAGAACAAAGAAATGTGAATATATATGACATCAATGAGTTAAAAGGACTTTATAAAGATGTTAATAAGCGTATTGGAGAAATTTGTAAGGCTTTAGATGCTGATGAAAACAACGATGAACTAGTTAATGAATTAGAAAACTTAAATGAAGTATTCTATGGTTTAATTGGTTTAATCATTGACAACAAGAATGGATGCATGAATAAAGCATAAAAAAAGAGCTTTCGCTCTTTAGTATTTATCAATCACAAAATGTAGAGAATCTGTTTGATACATTTTGTTTAGCTTGCACATAAAGAAATAGGCATCATCAAATGAATTGAATGTGTCCATAACGCGGCAATGTTGACCGTGTTCCTTTTTGTGTACTCTAATCACTGTGAAGTTATTCATTAATATTGGTCAACAACCCAGTTTAATGTTTTGTTTCCAAATAAACGATTTAAGTTAGATGAAAAAGTAGAAGCTTCATCAAGTGTATTAAAAGTTATTTCAACAGTGCATGATTGACCTAGTTGGTTTCTTAGTACTCTAATAACTGAATATTTGTTCATTTGAGTTACCTCCTTTTCATAAACATAATACGACCGTTTGTTAATTTTTCAACATGATAACGGTTACATCTGAAATGAAAGTGGTTCCATTTGTAAAAAAGCGTTTATTATAGATGTATGGACAAAAACAAACAACACTCAGACTCGCTAATTATTGCGGCTATCTTATTTTTCTTTGGTGGATTTCAAAATGCCTATACTTATATTAATTGTGGAAAAGTATTCGCTAATCTACAAACTGGCAACCTAGTTTTAATGTCAATTAATCTAGCTGATGGCAATTTTCCACTTGTTATTAGATACTTAGTTCCCTTAACAAGCTTTTGGTTAGGCTGTTTTGTTGGTTCAATTGTTGATGTTAAGTGTAAACAAAACTTTAAGATTCATTGGCGTACAATTGTGTTGTTTATAGAACTTGTATGTGTAATTATTGCGGGATTATTGCCAGAAAGCTATGATTTAACTTCTGCTGCCGTTATTACTTTCAATAGTGCTCTATCTTTACAAGGCTTTAAAACAGTTGATAATAGAACACTTCCAACAACGATGATGATTGGCAATATGCGTAAGGCGATTGAGTATATAACAAGATATGCTCTATTACATAAAAAAGAAGATATGAAAGAATTTAGAATTGTCTTTTGGCTTTTGATTGTCTTTTTATTAGGAGCAATTGTAAGTGCTAAATTAAGTAACTATTTTTATTCAAGAACAATCTTATTTTTGATTCCTTTATATATTGCCGCAATTGTTTATCTTCAAATAGATACAAGCGCAAGATAGATATAAAAATAATAAATTAGTTAAAGGAATTTGCTAAAATATATCCATAGAGGATTAGCATATGACTTTTGAAGAATTTTTAAGTAACAATTTTGCTGAGATAATTGGCCTAATATTTATATGGATTGTTATTAATGAAAAAAATGTATTAGATGAAAAAGATATTAGATCTTTTAAAAATATTCTGTATTGTGAATTCTTCGAACTGATTGCGTTTAATGTAGAAAGAATAGTTAGCTATTGGAGCCAGCCAACTATTTTACGTATTGTACTTTCAGCTATCGCTTATTCTTTAAGAGCGTTATTAATTTATTTATTCATTAGATTAATTTGGCCTCATGAAGATAACAAGAAGGCAAGAATACTATTAATTATCCCAACTTTAATATGTGTAGTATGTGGTTTTTCACCTTTGTTTTCTAAAATAGTATATTACTTTGATCAAAACAATCACTTTCATCGTGGGCCATTGGGATTGACATTTTTGATTATTACTATTGGTTATATCTTATTGTTTGTTTACTATGTAATAAAAGAAAGAAAAAATGGCGAGAGAATGAATAGTGGTATTTTATTCTTGATTGCTTTCTTTATCATCTTTTCAACAATTATGTCTACTATCTATGATATTGAGTGGCTTGGCAGATTATCAATTGTCTATGGTACGGTATTTTGTTTGTTTGCGATTGATGTTAATAAACTTCAACAAACTATCTATGTTTTAAAGGAAAACGAAGAACTAAAAAATGCATTAAAAGAATTAGAAGAAGTTAAAAAGAAAGCAGAAGTAGCTAATGAAGCCAAAACTACTTTCTTACTTAATATGTCTCATGATATTAGAACACCAATGAATGGCATTATTGGTATACTAAATATTGCGGATAAGTTTCCAAATGATATAGATAAACAAAATGAATGTCGTAAGAAAGTTAGAAATGCTTCTAGTATCTTATTAGAACTTGTTAATGATGTTCTTGATAGAAGTAAGCTTGAATCAGGCGAAGTAGTACTGGAACATATTTCTTTTGATTTAAATGATGTTGTTAAGGATATACAAGATTCTTTATCTAAACAAGCAGAAGATGCTGGAGTAGAAATAATTGATAGTAGTTTTAATGTAGAACATACTAAGTTAATTGGATCGCCTTTACATTTAAAGCGTATCTATATGAACATTATTTCTAATGCGATTAAATATAATAAACCAAATGGCAAAATTTATTTATTTGTTGAAGAAACTAATTTTGATGGACATGATGCAACTATAGAATTTACTTGTAAAGATACGGGTATTGGTATGTCTAAAGAATTTATGGAGCATTTATTTGAGCCATTTGCCCAAGAAAATCAAAGCGCAAGAACAAGCTACAACGGAACAGGACTTGGTATGTCTATTGTTAAAAGTATAGTTGATAAAATGAATGGCACAATTGAAGTAGATAGTGAAAAAGACAAGGGTTCTACTTTTATAGTAAGTATTCCAATTGAGATAAATAGAAGCCATGACTTAGAGAAACATGAAAACAACAATAATTATTCGATTGATGGTTTAAATATCCTGCTTGTAGAAGACAACGAACTTAATATGGAAATAGCTGAATTCTTATTAAATGAACATGGTGCCAATGTTATAAAAGCTTACAATGGTAAAGAAGCTGTTGATATTATTCAAAAAGAAAATAATGTTGATGTTATCTTGATGGATGTAAGAATGCCTATAATGGATGGCTATGAAGCTACTAAAAAAATTAGAAACTTAAATATAAATAAACCAATTATAGCTATGACGGCAAACGCTTTTGTAGAAGATAAATTGAAGGCTAAAGAAGTAGGCATGGACGGCTATATTTCTAAGCCTCTTGATGAGAAACTTGTGATTAAGACAATTTGTGACTTAAGTAAAAAAGTTGTTTAAAAAAAGTAAAAAAATAAATAAAATACCAAATGCGATTTACGCAAGACATTAAATGTCGCTTTACCTTTGTCTGACGGTAGGGCGGCTTTTTTTGTTGTTAGGAGGAATTTAAGCGAAAGAAATTAGAATGCCAAAGAGTACAATTGAATCAATTGTCTTTACAGCTATTACTGCATGGATTATGGTTTATATTATGACTTTATATAATGTGGTACTTGCTAGTATTTTGGACGCTTATATGGGCTATGGTTTTACAAGTAACTTTATTATGGCCTTACCAATTCAATTGTTTATTGCTCGTAAAATATTTGGTGCTATCTATAAGTAAACGTAAACGTTTTCATTAATCTTTTAATAAAAGAAGTAGTAGTATATATTAGTGTAAAAAAGGAGGCACTTTTTATATAGATGGATAGGAATAAAAAAAGAAAACTATTATTTATCTTTATTGGGTTGCTAGCTCTAGTAAGCGTTGGAATTATTTTTACAAATGGATTAGTTACTAAAAGCGAAACAATTCAAGAAGTAATGAAAGATGCCGTCTTACATGATACAGGAAAGGTTAGCTTATTTGGCATTAAAGATGTCAATCCAGCTTTGATTTCTGCGATGTGTTTAACGGTGATAATTCTTATAATAGCCCTATTGATTAGAATAATTGTTATCCCAAGATTTAAAATGGTTCCTGGAAAGTTTCAATTATTACTTGAACAATGGGTTGGCTATTTTGATTCATTAGCGAAAACTAATAGTCCTGGTCGTAATAAGTTCTTAAGCTTTTATTTATTTGCGGCTGGCTCATATGTGTGTATTTCTACCTTGTTTGAACTATTCGGTTTACAAGCAGTTAATACACATGGTGGATCAATTACTTTACCAGCTCCACTTTCAGATATAAATGCTGCCATTGCGATGGGTGTTATGTCTTATTTATTCATTATGTCTGGAGGCATTGCCTCAAATGGCTTTAAGGGTTTAGGAAATACTTTAAAGGATTTCTCGTTACCAATTTCAATGAGTTTCCGTTTATTTGGAGCCCTTATAAGTGGATTATTAGTAAATGAGCTTGTATATTATACAATTTCATTAAGTTTCATCTTGCCGGTTATTGTGGCTGTATTATTTACGCTGTTGCATGCGCTTATTCAAACATATGTACTTACGATGTTAGTCGCACTTTACTATGGTGAAGTAAGTGAAAAATAAAAAGGAGAGTTTGTTTTATGAAAAATATTAAAAAATTATTAATTGTCTTTGCACTTGTATTAACTATTGGATCTGTTTGTACTCCAGTATTTGCCGAAGGAAACGAAACCACAAGTGCTGTTGTAGCTGATTCTACAGGTGATAAAGCTAAGTCAGCTGCTTTTGCCGTTGGTGTTGCTGCTGCAGCTGCTGCCATTGGTATGGGTATTGCCATTGCCAAATCTGCTGAATCTATTTCTAGACAACCAGAAGCAGAAGGCTCAATTAGAACCGCTTTAATGCTAGGTCTAGTATTTATTGAAACTGTTGTTATTTACGCATTGATTGTTGCAATTCTAGTTATCTTCGTATTATAGAGGTTTTATGAATTTACCATTAAATATAGATTGGCAACAAATATTGCTTCATATGTTTAACTTCATTATCTTGGCCTTTGGTTTGTATTTTATTCTATATAAACCAATCAAGAGTTTTATGGACAAGAGAGAAGAATACTATAAGCAAATGGATTTAGATGCCAATAATAAAAAAGAAGAAGCTGATAAGTTACTTAGTCAGTATCAAGAAAAGCTAGATAATGCCAATAAAGAAATCGAAGATAATAAGGCAACTGCTTTAAGAGAAATTGATGCTAAAAGAGTTGAAGAACTAAATAAAGCTAAGGCCGAAGCTAGCCGTATCATTGATGATGCAAAGGCCCAAGGCCAAAAGAAACATGATGAAATAGTTGAAGCAGCTAATAAGGATATTTGTGATTTAGCTATGAAAGCTTGTGATAAGTTAGTTAATAAGTCACTTGATGATTCTTATAATGATTTCTTAAATACTGTTTCAAAGAAGGATAACTAATGAAGGCTGTTTTATATAGTGCAATTAAACCAAGTGATGATATTTTAAATAAGTTCAAATCTTTTTTAGATAAAAAGTATGGTGAGCTTGATTTATTGTGGGAACAAACAGATTTAAAAAATGGCTTTAAACTAGTTGT
>CAVEWG010000089.1:0-6827 GCA_963619285.1 Oscillospiraceae bacterium
ATCGCAATTAAATTAACATTGTATTGTTTAATAAGCTTAAGCATAATGGCTTCCGCTTCTTTAACTTTCTTGACAGGTTCATGTGGGAATATCTTATCAATATGTAATAATTTGCCAGTTGAGTCAAGTACCGCAAGCTTACACCCAGTTCTAAAAGCTGGGTCAAAACCCATAATACAATTAACTCTAACAGGAGCTTGAAGTAATAAGTGTTCTAGATTATCTGCAAATACTTCAATCGATTTATTAGATGCTCTTTCAAATAAAGCAGACCATACTTCATTTTCTACACTTGGCAAAGCCAATCTATCTAAGCCATCAACCACTGCATCATATACTACGTCTGCGCATATTGAATCTCTATCTTTTGATAAGCCTCTATAACAATATTCATATAAATATTCTTTATTATAATCAAAAGAAATGGTGATTACCTTTTCTTTAACAGCTCTATTAATCGCCATAATACGATGGTCTTCAATATATTTTAGTTTTTCTTTATAGTCATAGTATTTTTGATAAACTTGTCTTTCATCTTTGGCATCTTTTTTAAGTTTACAAACGATAAAAGAATAATTTGTTAAAGAATCAGTGATCTTTTCTCTAAACTTAGGATCATCACTTACTTTTTCAGCAATTATATCCTTAGCACCTTGAATAGCGTCTTCAACTGTTTTTACTTCATCGTTTAAATACTTTGAAGCTTCTTGTTCAAGATTTCCTTTATATGGAAAGCCTAACATGAAGTTACATAATGGTTCTAGTCCTTTTCTAATAGCTTCAGAAGCTCTGGTCTTCTTCTTTTGTTTATAAGGACGATAAATATCTTCTACTTCTTTTAATTTAGTACAAGCTAAAACAGCATTCTTTATTTCATCTGTTAATTTGCCTTGAGTTTCAATTATTCTTAAAACGTCTTGTTTTCTTTCTTCAAGATTTTGTTGATATTGATATTCCTTTTCTATCGCAAAAATTTGTTCCTCATCAAGATTTCCAGTAACTTCCTTACGATATCTAGCAATAAATGGTACAGTAGCGCCTTGTTCTAGTAAATCTAAAGCAGCTTTAACTTGGCTGTCTTTTACTTTTAAACTAGAGGCAACATAATTTATTAAATCCATATAAAACACCTCGCTAGAATATTCTAACAGTTATTGAAATAAATAACATTATTGACTTTTTATAATTTATTTATGTTGAAACAATCAATTATTATTTCTTCGCACTTATCATAACCAATTATGGAACTATTAAGTGATAAGCCATAGTTTCTTGCCATACCCCATTTTTGTTCGGTATAGAAGTTATAGTTGGTCCTACGCCTTTTATCAATATCATTTATCATTTTTTCAGCTTCACTTTTATCAACATTATAAAGGTCAACAATTCTATCAATCTTGTTTTCTATGTTTCCACATATAAAAACATTTAAAACATCATCTCTATCTTTTAGAATATAGTCGGCATTTCTACCAATAATTACACAACTTTCTTTTTCTGCAATTTGAAGTATTACTTTTCTTTGTGCCTCATACATAATGTCTTCTACTGTTTTGCCTATACTATCTCTTCCTGAAAAGGCATATGAAAATAATCCCTTCTTAGAAGATAGCTCACCTTTTTCTTCTATATACTTTACTGATAAACCTGACTCTTTAGCTATTTCTTCAATAATATCTTTATCATAATAGGCAATGTTTAGTTTTTTAGCTACTTCTTCGCCAATAAAACGACCACCGCTACCGAATTGTCTACTGATTGTAATAATTTTATTTGTCATAAAGTTCCTCCTAGTCTAAAACTTCAACTTTATTTTTTCTGATTCTATTAAGTAATAAATAACCAACTAAACAAGAAATGATTTCCGTGATTGGAAAAGACCACCATATTAAAGAAATACTAGCACTTCCGTTTTTAACAATATTAGCGAAGATAGCAGCCAAAGGCAAAATAATAATTAATTGTCTAAGTAAAGAAATAATAAGTGATTCAATCCCTCCATCTAAGGCTTGATACATCGCTTGATAAGCTACATTGATACCCGCAAAGATAAAGCTGATGGAAATAATACGCATCGCACTTATAAAGTAAAGCCTAGATTGTCCAGCATTAAATAAGTTTGCGAAAAAACTTGGGAAAACTTCGGTAATAAGCATACCAAATATCATTAGTATAGCTGTATATAAAAGACCATACTTAATACCATCATTAATTCTTTCTTTAGAATGCATGCCATAGGCAAAGGCAATAATTGGTGTAATGGCATCTCTTAATCCAAAGGCTAAGAATAAGACAAATTGTTGTACCTTATAGAATAAGCCGTATGCAGTTTGCGCTGATGGATCAAACTTCAAGATTAGATTCATCACATAAACCATAATTGACATTAGGGCTTGTGAAATAATAGCTGGTAAACCAATTGCGTAGATTTCTTTGATAATTCTTAAATCTGGCCTTAAGTACTTCAAACCATGTTCAAATTCTTTATTTAACTTAAGATGAAATATAAATAGTAATAAAGCTGACGCCACTTGGCCAATAACGGTTGCATAAGCTGCGCCTGCAACTCCCATTTCCGGAAATACGCCTATTCCATAAATCATCAATGGATCTAGAACAATATTAATTAATGCACCACTTACTTGTCCTATTGTTGAATATAAAGAACGACCTGTTGCCTGTAAAAGCTTTTCTAAAATCGAAAAGAAAACATTGCCAAAAGAAATAAGGCAACATATTCTAAGATAGCTTGTGCCCATAGAAATTACTTCCACGTCAACAGTTTGCGATGAAATATAAGCTTTTACACCAAATAGACCAAATAATAAACAAATAGCATAAATAATAATTCCAAGAAATAAACTATTACCAGCTACTTTAGCAGCTTTCTTATTATTTCCTTGGCCTAGTGTTCTAGCTAGTAAGGCATTTGTACCAACGCCAGTTCCAACACCTATCGCAATCATCAGCATTTGAACAGGAAAGACTAAAGTAAGCGCGTTTAAAGCAGCCTCGCTTCCTGTTTTCATGTTTCCGACAAAGGCACTATCAACAATGTTGTAGACAGCTTGTAAAGCCATAGATAAAATCATAGGAATTCCCATTTGAATCATGAGTTTATTTACTGGCATATCCTTCATCTTGTTTGTTTCATTCATTTAAAAACCTCACTTTCAATACATAAAAAAATGTGCACCTATTTGTAAGTCGGACTTACGCATAAGCAGCACACTTTGATATGTAATATAAATAAAAAAACGAGTATAAACTGGAATTACGCATTCTTGCCACTCGTTTCTCAAACATTTTATTTTTCTATTTTAAAAAAGTCAAACAAAACTTTTTCAACAAAATTAATGAAAGCATGTACAAATACACCATTAAATTTAGATTTAAGTGAAAATGTTGATTATAATAATCCAAACTTTCCTGTCTACGTCAAAGAGGGAAAACTATCTACATATCCCAACTTTTCAGGAATAAGTCATTGGCATGATGATTTAGAGTTTATTGTGATACTTAATGGTGAAATGTATTATGAGATTAATGGCCAAAAAATTATATTAAAAGAAAACGAAGGTATTTTTGTGAATAGTCATTGTTTCCATTATGGCTATTCAAATAATAATAAAGAATGTAAGTTTATTTGTATCTTATTGTCACCTTCTCTTTTATCAATTAATTCATATTTCATAGATAATAATTTAAATCCACTTATTACAAATAAAAGCTTTCCTTACCAAAAATTAGTTACATCTATTAAGTGGCAAAAAGAATTAATAAAGGATCTAAAGAAACTATATAAAGAAAATAAGAATCAGCCAAATCCTTATGAAATAGTAAAAGACAGTACAGATATATTCCAATTACTTTTTGAAAACATGATTAAGGATACTAGTTTAAATAAAGATGATAATGAAATACTATCAGTTACCAAAATGATGGGCTATGTACAAAAGAATTAAATGGACAAAATATTAGTTAAAGATATAGCGATGGCTGGTGAGTGTTGTAAGACTAAGTGCACTGCCCTATTTTCAAAATATCTTAATACTTCACCGATGATATATCTAAATAACTATCGCTTTGAGAAGTCAATTAGTTTACTCAAGAATACTTCAAAATCAATTACGGAAATTACTTGTGAATGTGGTTTTCTAAGCACAAGTTATTATTGTGAACAATTCGGCAAGTATTGTCATAAGACGCCTAAAGAATTTAGACAAGCGAATAATTAAAAGTTGTATGCGGCTACATACAACTTATTTTTTAAATATATCGGTTTTATCCAAGGCTTTTATCAAGAAAAAGCCAAGTATTACAGCAATTATCTCACCAAGTGCTACCCAAGTGCCATTTATCACAGTTCCAAGTAAGAAATTATCTGGCATAAATAGATAGCCAAGTTCAGCTCCTACAAAGAAGAAGTTGAATACTACAGGCATCAGCATTGAAACAACAGGAACATTTTTGATCTTAATATCTTTTACCTTGTATGTGAAATACGCTGCCAAGAATGTAGCGAGAGTACCAATAATCGCATCAATATAGCCTGTTGCATTTACACCAATTATTGCCCCAATTAGATTACTTAAGAAGCAACCTAATGTAACGCCATAAATACTTGGTGCATAAATAAGTGGCAACATAGTAAGTGCTTCGGAAATTCTTACTTGCATATTACCATAAGAGATTGGCGCTAATACAAGTGTTAAAACTGTATATATAGCCGCAATCATCGCCACCTTCGTGAAAGTTTTTGTTTTCATTTATATATTCTCCTTATTTTAGTTTACGAGAGGTAGCCGCTACTCTCGGTCGTTTAAACGACAATAACTATTTTACAAGGATGAAAATATTTTTCAATATCTATTAAAAAGTTATAAGTCTTTTAGAAAGAAATGATCCATAGTACTATGCAATACACAATCAGATTTATCAATTTCTCTAAAGCCAAGTTTTTCATATAAACTCATCGCGACCTTTAGATTACTATGCGTTTCTAAATACAATTTCTTGTAGCCTTTTTCTTTTGCGAAGTTTTCAGCTAACTTAACAAGTTCCTTGCTCAAGCCTTTGCCCTTAGCGCTATCATCAAGATATAGTTTTTGTAGCTCGACACAATTATCTATTGCATTAAATTCCGCTATACCAACGCCGCCTATAACATTATCGTTTTCATCAAGTGCTACATAATAACATCTCTTGTCATTACTATTATAGTAATCACTTAAATGATCTAGCTCTTTATCAAAATAGGCAGTTCCCGGAATATTAAGATGTAACTTTTCAAGATTATTTCTAATTATCTATGCGATTATTTCATCATCTCTAGATTCCATTTTTCTATATTCAAACATTAACTAAATCCTTTCAATAAGCATAATGACAGGTCTAAGGCCATCCACACAAGAAAATACGCCTTTATCGTCATCTTTAATCCAAGTTCCTTTGGGTTGTAAAAGTTTGCCTTCAGACAATAATTTGACCATTTCTTGTATTGGTTTCCATGCGTATTCACATAAACCATCCGGCTTATTGTCTCCATCGCTAATAAAAACTTGACCCGCTTTATGAAACGGACATGCTTCAAAATTAGCTATCGCGTATCTGTCCACAAGTTCTTTATCTAATTCAGATTTCAATATAGTTATTTTGACTTGATAATTCATGTTAAACTCCCTATGCGTACTTCTTAAAAGGTTGATAAAAGAAATTAAATCATAACAATAGCATACATGATAGCCATTAATTAAAAGATCATCTACCCACTCCCATATATCTAATTTAAATTAGAGAATTAATTATATCCACCATTCTGGTGTTAAATCGCCAAGAGTAACTATTTTCTTATTATCATAGTCCAACATTATTTCAATCTCTTTATAATAATCAGGCATCAGTTGACTCATTAATTCTCTACATGCTCCACAAGGTGGTGTGATCTTTCCATTTGAATCGATAGCAAGTACTCTTTTGATTTGACTTTCACCATTGCTTATCATATTAAAGATAGCACTACGTTCTGCGCAAACCCCAAGACTACAAGCACAATCTACACAAACACCAGTATAGATATTACCAGAAGATGTCTCAATTGCCGCAGCAACACTACCAGCTTCAACCCACTTAGATATTTTTCGTGGATTCAAAACATTCTTTGCCTCATCATAAAGGGCATTCCATATAGTATCCATCTTTATTTTCTCCATATATTCATCCCGTATAAGCATCATCAGCAGTATTCTTAAAGTTTTGTTTTTCTAGCCAAATCTTTTCTTCTTCGCTTTCTGGAATATCAATTCTTTCTATTTTAAATATGACTGGTCTAGTTCCATCATTGCAACAAGCGATCATCATTCTTTCATCATTCGTCCAGCCGTGCATGATAGACCCACCTTGTAAGGCTGTATAAACATATCTACTTATCGCATCCCATGCTTCACCACAAAATCCTCCATTCATTAAATGATAAAAATCATCTTGTTCAGGTGTTCTTTTAAGCAAAAAGGTATCACCCTTTTTAAAACAAGGACAAGGTCCTGATTTTGGATTAGCTAAATATTTTTCTTGCAAATCATCAAATACTTTTGTTTCTAAAACAGTTATTTTACATTCATGCTTCATGAAACTATTTTATTCTACAGGCTTTAGTGATTCAACCATTTTTAGACGCCTTAAGTTATCAATATTAATTCTTAAAATCTTTGTGTTATTAATTTACATAACAAATATTGACACTCCCCTTATCTAAAGATAAGAGGATTCTTGCTTCATCGAGTCTTGCATTGCTTATTTTATAAGCTTTAGTCTTATTTAACTCTCCA
>CAVEWG010000090.1:0-6808 GCA_963619285.1 Oscillospiraceae bacterium
TTGTAATAGCGATAGCACGCTTTGTACAAGTAAGTTCATAATCGTCTTTAACCATTCTTGACTTAGCTAATAATGGGTATATATCTTTAATATTAAGCGCAGGATGATTCTCTTTTAATTTATTAGCTAACTTAATAGCTGGTGAGGCTTCTTGAGAAGCATCATAGTGCCATAAATCAAAATAAACTTTATAATCACTATTATGTCTTTGACGACTCAATAGATTAGCTAGATAAGTTTCTAGTTCACTATAATCACTTACGCCTTCTACACCACTTATTTCACTAGCTTCTTCCTTAAGCATTCTGCCACCTACCCATTTAGCCATTAATTCATCAAAAGGTAGAATAAATAAATGCTCAATGATTTGGCCGTCAATTTGAGAAACAACTAGGGCCATTGTTTCTTTTTCTAGACCTGTTAAATAATAGAAATTTCTATTTACATCAAATGGAAATGCTTCATCTTCTGATTTCATAATAGGATTACCAGAAAATAGCACTACAGTTGCATTACCTGCAATATCTTTAATTAATCTTTCTCTTCTAATTGAAAATAAGTTCATAAATCCTCCTAAAAAATCTCATCATCTTTCTTATTTAAGTAAGATACTTTAACTATTTCTTCTTTTTCAATTGCCTCATTAATCAAAGTTTCATAGTCAAATTTAGATTCATAGAATAAACATTCTTTTTCCTTTGGCTTAGTAACCGGATTCTTTGGCTCAAATATTGTACAACAATCTTCATATGGAAGAATAGATGTCTCATAAGTACCAATCTTTTTAGCCATCTCAATACTTTCAATCTTATCCATCATGCACATTGGACGAAGTATTAAGGTATCACATACCTTGGCAATAACACTAATGCTTTCTGGAGTTTGTGAAGCAACCTGGCCTACACTTTCACCATTGGTAATTAGCTTAATCTTTCTTTCTTTACAAATTCTATCCGCAATACGATACATCATACGTCTCATGATGGTAATGGCATAAGACTCATTAGAATGCTTATAAATCGCAAGCTGTAAATCAGTAAAAGGAATTACATGGATCAAGATATCTCCTTGATATACGCTTAATATTTCCGCAAGTTTATATACTTTTTCCTTAGCTTGGGCACTAGTATAAGGCTCACTAGCGAAATGTATACATTCAATCTTTAAGCCTCTTTTCATCGTTAAATAACCCGCAACAGGAGAATCAATGCCACCTGACATCATAAGTAAGGCCTTACCATTAACACCTGTTGGATAACCACCAATACCTCTTACCTTTTCATCCATGATGATGGCATTTTCATTACTTATGACAACATATATCTTTAAATCAGGATTATGAACATCAACTTTTAAATCACCGTTTCTTAAAATATGACCAGCTACTTGTCTATTTATATCATCACTTCTAATTGGAAAAGTTTTATCACTTCTTTTAGAAACCATCTTAAAAGTCTTATAATCTCTTTTTTGTGCAAGTAATAAAGCTACTCTTTTGATTTCTTCAATATCTTTATCAACTAATATTGCACCAGAGAAATAAGCATAACCAAACACTTGTTTTAAGTCTTCTTTAATTAGTTCATAATCTTCACCATTTAGCTTAATAAATAAACCATCATGTAAAGTTCTATAAGTTAATCCCTTATAAGCCTGTAACCTCTTTTTAATATTATTAGTTAAAGCCTTAGTAAAGTCTTTTTTATTCTTACCCTTGGTTGAAAGCTCACCATATCTAACAACGATATGATCATAGTTAAAATCAGCCATATCTTTTTATATCCTCCTTTAAACAATCTATTAAACAATCTATTTCTTCAAAAGTATTATCTTCACCAAACGATATTCTAAGCGCATAGTCTTCATCTTTGCCTAAAGCCATCAAAGTTCTATTGCCTTCATTTTTTCTAGAACCACAAGTCGACTTAGAAGACACCATTATATCTCTTGCGTTTAAAGCATTTAACTCAACTTCACTTTTAATTGGTGTAGAAATATTAATTAAACTAGCTAAACTATCATCAAATGAATTTAAGCTTACGCCATCAACTTCTTTAATTCTTTGTCTAAAATAAGCATTTAATTCCCTAGTTTTCTTATTGTAGTTATCTTTATTCTCTAAAGCGATTCTAAGTGTTTTAGCAAGCACGATATTAACGAGGGCATTACTTGTTCCACCTCTTATACCATATTCTTGTTGGCCACCTGAAATAATAGGTAAAAGCGCAACATGTTTTTTCTTAATTAAAGCACCAGAGCCCTTTAATCCATGAATCTTATGAGCTGAAAAAGAAGCCATATCAACATCTTTTAAGTCAATGTCTACTTTACCAATTCCCTGAGTTATATCGGTATGAAAATAAGTACCACTATTTTTCTTAACAACTTCTTTTATTTCATCAATATTATTGATAGAACCAACTTCATTATTCACCAACATTACACTCACCAACAAAGTATCACTTCTAAGTGCTTTTTTTACTTCATCAGCTTCAATTATTCCCTTTTCATTGGGATATAAATAAGTAACCTCAAAACCAAAATGTTCTTCTAATTGTTTAAAAGAATTATAAACACTAGAATGTTCATAAACACTAGTTATTAAATGCTTACGCTCATTATTGTTTAAACACAAGCCCTTAATTGCCAAACTATTAGCCTCACTAGCGCCACTTGTAAAAATGATTTCATCTTTTTCGACATTTAAATAAGAAGCAATGTTAGTTCTAGATTTTTCTTGCATGTTATAAATAGCGACGCCATCATCATATAAAGCATCGCTATTACAATAGTAATCATCAAGTAATTTTTTATAGGTATTTAATACATCTTTATTCAAAGAAGTAGTAGATACATTATCAAAATATATTTTATTCACTAATTATTCTCCAAATAAGTATTATCACTAGAATTAGGGAATAGCTTTTCCATACATGAAATAGCCATTGTCAAAGCCTTTGTATATTCGCCATTTAAATAAGAAAATTCAGCTTTTGATAAATCTCTTTCAACTTCAGGATAAGTAGAACGATACTTATTGCCAAAGACAATAGCGTTTTCAACCATAATCGCCATACCCACAATATTATTGACATTGTTGTAGAACTTATAGATGAAATCAATAGCATCATCTAGTGTAGTATTTAATTCATCAATATCAATTGGAACCATTGCCAACTGTTCCTTAATCTTCGCAATCTTTTCTCTACCATTTTTAAGATCATCACTATAAGAATCCGCAATAGTAGGCAAATGATATTCTAAAACCTTTACTTCAACTTCATTTAAAACAACTTGTAACTTCATAAGTTGACCTTTAGCTCTTTGTTCATCAGTAGCATTCTTATCAAAAGTTACCTTATGTTCCATTAAAGAAGTAGCATCTTCATTCACTTTATTTAAAATAGTTTCAGCCTTTTCAAGTAACAAAGTACTAGCACTATCATTACTTGCGACATCTTGATTTAATTCAATGAAATCAGCTTGACACTTATTGATGTTTTCTTCTTTTTCACTTAAGTATGTACTTAAATCCTCGATACCAAAACGCTTAGAATCCTTATTGTAGGCTACTCTTACATAATTCAATAAACCCTTTGTTTCATTTAGCTTCAAGGCAATATCATCGCTAACAGTTCTTACTTTTTGATAAGCATCGCCTTCTTTATTCATATCGCTAAGTAAAGCATTAAGCTTATCCTTTAAATCAGCATTGTCTTGTTTAACACTACCAATATCACCACCAGTAAGAGTTTTAATGTCTTCACTTACGACATTTTTAACTTCATCTAATTTCTTTTCAACTTCAAGATGTTTTGTATAAACACCACGTTGACGAAGCAAGGCATATTGTCTATTAACTTCTTCTACTAAAGTTGGAATAACGCCCTTTGTATCATTGATAAGATCAGGAATCTTTTTAACAGAAGCCTTAATATCAATGATGTTATCTTGTATCTTTTCTAAACAATCTTGACTACTTAAATAGTCACCAACATACATGAATTCTTCACTTGTTGAAAATAAGTTTTCAACATTTTGAACTTTCTTTTCAATGCCATCAAAAGCGATAGATAAAGTATTAGAGTTTCTATTAATATATAACTTTAAGTCTCTAAATTCTTCCTTTAATTTAGCACTTTGTTCTCTTTGCTCATTCTCTTTTTGAGAGAACTTCTCTAAGAACTTATCGATGTCCTTAACTTCTTTTTCACTTTGTTCAAGATTTTCATTTATTTCTTCAATAGTACGGTTACATTCGCCATATTTTCTACTCGCAAATAAATCATCTAAATCTTCAAGTCTTGAGCTTATATAGTCGATATTTTTTTGAGCATCTTCATATTTTTGATAATACTCCTTTACTTCAATTGAAGTATCATCATTTCTTTTTGCCATAGCTTGAGCTTTAGAAAGCTTAAAAGCCAAGGGAACGGTCTTGACGCTATTAAAACGAACATTTAATTCATCTATACTTTTTTTAACATTTGTTTTCTTGGTATTAGAAACAATGATTAATACTATAATAACGGCTATTAATAATAGACCACCAATAATGGCAAACTTTATACTATCCGACATAAATCTCCTCTTAACTAAACAGTATAATTTTACTATTACAGCTAATAATTTTCAATCGAGTATATAGGTTTTAAAGCCTTTAATAAAAACGATGAGCACAATTCTCACCGTTTTAAGAAACACAATTTCTATCACTTATTAGAGATCATAATTAGACATATTGTTTCAATATGCAAACAATGCAATCTACTATTGCAAACGCAAAATATAGATTAAATAGACGCTTAAACTCAAATCTAAACTCTTCCTTATTTTTGATATAGTTGGTTGAAACAATTATTAAGAACATGCCATATGCAATGCATAATCCAACGCACTTGATTAAGATGCAAAGTAATATTTCTTCCAGAATAGAAGTTGTATCTACTTTTGCAAATATAAGCAAATTTATCGTATAGGCCACAATAAATATTGTGGTTGAAATACGTCTGTAATTTTTATTGTCCAATTCCATATTGATAAGTATATGTTTTATTTTGAAGTTTGCAAGCTTGACTAACTACACCTAAACTAGGATTTTCTTCCCATGTGTAAGAATACATTGTTGATGTAGTTTTCCCATTAGCAACCATATTAAAAGTTTGTCCGCCTAAATAAGTGGAACAGTTTTTATTTCTATAGTATTTGATATTAAGTCTTATCGCATATTCAGGAGGATTTGTTTCAATTGCATACGCTATATATTTTGCGCTACCCATAATATAGTCGCCTAAAGAAGAAGGAAGGCCTAAGTAAGACACAACTTTTGCCGTAATAAGTGAAGTTAAGCCATCTATAGTCAATTGCAATCCCTTACTTATTTGAAATTCTTTAGGAACAAATGAATTTGTATAATAAAAGTCATTTAAAAAATTATTCAGACTGACAGCCCTTGTTACATTTGGCTTTTCAACGTAAACATCATCAACATCTTCAACAGTAATTAAAATAATTTTGTTATTATAATCATCATAAAAATAAGCTTCATTTACCGTTACATAAACATATCTTTCAACTCCATTTATATCCAATAATAAAACAATTGGATTTTCATCATAATCCATAACGTTTTCATCAACATAATGAAACACAATTTCATCTCCATCAGCATAAACGTCAAAAGGAACAACGGCAATCAATAAAATTAAGCAAATATACATTATTTTTTTCATATTTTCTCCATTCATCACTTAAGCACAGTATCGATAAGACGCAACGAGATATCAAATATGCAAACTCGCAGTAACAGAAAATTCAGTAAAATATCACCATCCTCTTTATTTGATTATGTGAATATTTTAACATAAAGATTACATAATTACAAAAAACTGGCATATAAACTCTTTACTTCAGCAGAGCAAAAAAACAAGCAACAAGCTGATAATACGATTTCTAATGCAATTTCTAATTGACTCAGGTAACCTTATTTGATAACATTATTAGGCAGTTTAGTGACGCATGTAAAGTTATATAGAAGCGCGTTAATAGCCCATATGGGAATATAAGTAGCCTAGCGTTAATGGGTGAACATTGCATATTAACACATCTAGATAATGATTTACACCTCTAACTGATTGCTACAGGAGGAAAAAAATGGCAAGAAACACAGGACCAGTATGGCGTATATCTCGTCGTCTTAACTTCTCTATCCTTGAAACAGGTGAAGAATTAGCTAAGAGACCTTATATCCCAGGTCAGCACGGTAGTGCATCAAAGAGAATTAAGCTTTCAAACTACGGCTTACAACAAGCTGAAAAGCAAAAGATTAGAAATCTTTATGGCTTAAATGAAAAGCAATTCTACAACACTTATTTAAGAGCTAGTAAGATGGAAGGTGTTACAGGTACTAACTTACTTGTATTATTAGAATCAAGATTAGACAACCTAGTATACCGTATGGGATTTGCAAGAACTAGACGTGGTGCTAGACAACTTGTAAACCATGGACATATCTTAGTAAATGGAAAGAAAGTTGATATCGCAAGCGCAAGAATTATGCCTGGATCAACTATCGAAGTAAAAGAATCTTCTAGAAACATGGCTAGTATTGCTGATGCTTTAGAAGCAACTGTTGCCTTCAAGGATTTTGTTGAAGTTGACAAAGAAAACAAAAAAGGTAAATTCGTAAGACTTCCTGAAAGAAAAGAACTTAACCAAGAAGTTAAAGAATTACTTGTTGTCGAATTCTACTCTAGATAATAAGTTGAAATGGACTGTTAGAAAACAATTTCTAACAGTCTTTTTTTAT
>CAVEWG010000091.1:0-6736 GCA_963619285.1 Oscillospiraceae bacterium
CTATTTTCTTAGGAAAGAAAACAAATGTTAAAACTTGGTTATGTGTAGGTCTTGAATTTGTTGGTTTATATCTATTATGTATAAAAGGTGACTTTACTATTAATAAAGGCGATTTGATGGCTATGGCTTGTTCCATACTTTTTGCGGTGCATATTTTATTAATTGATAATGGTGCCAATAAATTAGACAGCATTATCTTTTGCACAACTCAATATGTAGTATGTGCAATTGTTACTACTGTTTTAATGTTAATATTTGATAGGCCTATTAATATAGAAGGGGTAAAAGCTTCTTTAATTCCTTTAATATATACAGGCTGTTTAAGTTCAGCTATTTGTATTACTTTACAAGTAGAAGCTCAAAAACATATGAATCCAACTTTGGCTTCTTTACTATTATGTTTGGAAGGTGTCTTTGGTGCAATAGGTGGCTGGTTAATTTTAGGACAAACTTTAAGTACTAAAGAATTTTTTGGTTGTGCTATTATATTTATTGCCATCATCATTTCCCAAATTAATAATGATTAAAAATTACATAATGAAAAAACTTTTCATAAAATGTGAAAATTATGTGAAAGATTTTATTGTAAATAGACTAGTTTTCCTTTAAACTTTTAAATAGCAATTATTTTTTATATTTGCTAGGGAGGAAATATTAATGAAAAAGTTATTAATGGTATTATTAACTGTTCTTATGGCTTTTAGCTTAGTGGCTTGTGGCAACAGTAATAATGCAGATGACTCAGCTACAACAGATGCTGCTACAGAAGAAGCAACATTCGATGTTGATGCAGTTGATTTGTCATCATTAAAACTTACTGACACTACTAATCTAGTTACTGCTGATTCTCGTGAACCTGCTAACCTAGATTACGTTACCACTGCTCTTGCAACTGACCACCAATACAACACAAACTTCGTTGATGGACTTGTTGAAACAGATAATCATGGCACATATGTTGGTGACTTAGCTACTAGCTGGGAATCTAATGAAGATGCTACTGTTTGGACTTTCCATTTAAGAGAAGGTGTAAACTGGTCAACAAATGAAGGCGAAATCTATGCTGAAGTTAAGGCTCAAGACTTCGTAACAGGTATTAGACATGCTGCTGAATTCCAAACAGGTACAGCTGATGTTCTAGGCGCTATTGCTGGTTTTACTGATTACTTCAACAATGGCGACTGGTCTGATGAAGCTTTCGCTAAGGTTGGCGTTAAGGCTATTGACGACTACACAGTTGAATATACTTTAGCTGATTCTACTCCTTATTTCTATACTTCAGTAGAATATGCTCCTTTCTGGCCAATTAACCAACAATTCCTTGAATCAAAGGGTGATGGCTGTAAGTTAGGTAGCCCAGATGTAAACAATTGTTCATTCGGTGCTTTAGCTTCTGATTCA
Organism: Oscillospiraceae bacterium; assembly: GCA_963619285.1. Taxonomy (GTDB): domain Bacteria; phylum Bacillota_I; class Bacilli_A; order Erysipelotrichales; family Erysipelotrichaceae; genus Colivicinus. The sequence goes on from CAVEWG010000091.1 coordinate 1,402, forward strand.
ATTCTTTACAATGGTGCTTTCGTTTTAACTACTGCTGATTCTCATTCAAAGACAGTAATCACTAAGAACCAAAACTATTGGGATGCTGAAAATATCCACCTAGATACAGTTACTTATATCTATGATGATGGTTCAGATCCATATTCTGGTATTAGAGGTTTTGAACAAAACACTTATGCTAGTGCTTCTTTACCTTCAACAAACGAAGAAGTATATAATGCATTAGCTGCTAAGTATAACGGTTATACTACTATTACTCTTCCTAACCAATATGCATTCGGTGTTGTATTCAACTACAACCGTGTAACTTTCGACAATACTGGTTATGCTGATGATGAAACAGCTAGAGCTAACACTAGAGCTGCAATCTTAAATGAAAACTTCCGTTTAGCATTAAAGGCTGCATTTGATGTTCCTGCTTATGTTGCTTCTACAAAGGCTGCTGAAATTGCTGATTCTTGTATTAGAAACATGAATGGTTTATACAACCTAGTAACTACTTCTGATGGCACTCAATATGGTGAATTAGTTGAAGAAGCTTACACTGAATTAACAGGTGAAACAGTTTCTCTTGCTGATGGTCAATGGCCATGGTTGAGCAAGGAAAAAGCTGTTGCTTATCTTGATGCTGCTCAAGAAGAATTAGGTTTTGAAATTACTGCTGAAAACCCAATCAATCTAGATATGCTTGTTGTTGAAACAAGTGCTACACAAGTTAAACAAGCTCAATCTATGAAGCAATCAATTGAAGAAAATACTGATGGTAGAATCGTTCTTAACCTTGTATTAAGAGATCAAGATACAGTTCAAAACATTGCTTACTATACAAGTGCATGGCAAGATGCTGACTTCGATATTTCTACATTCACTGGTTGGGGTCCTGACTACACAGATCCTAGAACATTCGTTGAAATCTACTCACCAGTTACTGGTTACTATATGCATGCTGTAGGTCTAACTGACCAATCAAACAGCCCTGATGATTTCGGAACTGATGATGATATCAAGACAGAATTAGGTTTCTATGAATATGAAGATCTATTCCAAACTGCAAATGCTATCACTTCAGATCTAGATGCTCGTTATGCTGCATTCGCTAAGGCTGATGCTTACTTACTAGCTCATGGTCTATATATCCCAACAACAATGTCTACAGGTTCTATGGCTGTTCAAGTAACTCACGTTACTCCATTCACTAGAAGCTGGGGCTATGGTGTATCTGGATATAAGTGGAAAGGCTTAACTCTTCAAGAAGACTTAGTAACTACAGAACAATATAATGCTGCTAAGACTGCTTGGGAAGCTGGCGAATAATTTAAGTCAGACTTAAAAAACAAATTTTATTAAAGTAGGCGGCTTACGCTGCCTACTTTACCTATTTTAGGAATATTGATAAAGGGAGGAAAAACCAAAGATGGGCAAATATATTTTTTCAAGAATAATTAAAGCCATTTTTTCAATATTCGCTGTTACATCTATTGTCATTGGGATGATTTTTACATTAATTCCAAGAACAAAGATTTTTGAAAACGATGATGGTTATCGTAAATTAAAAGGTGATAGCCGTATCACGTATACTTATTCCAAGTATGATGAACTTGGTTATCTTGACTTTGTAAAGCTACAAGATATGTGTTCAGAAAAATCTGATGATGTTAATGCGTGTCTTGTAAATAACAGCGAAGAAAATCTTAGAGTGATTGAAGAATACGAAGATGATGGCTATACTGTTGATTATCTAAGATCTGGAACCGCTTTTGCGTATCATGATTATAGTGTTGTTGAACTTGTTGTAAATTTCTGGGGTAAACTGATTAAAATTGATACACCAAATGCTGTTCAAGATGAGAATAATCCTACTCTTGAAAGAAAATATTACTTTGGCAAGGACCAAAATGGCGCTCCTGCAATTAAGTGTTCAGGATGTGAACATGAATATATCTTATATTTCGGCGATGGATTCCCATTTATTCACCAAAACCTTATAACACTTAACTTTGGTAATTCTTACCCTACAAACAAAGGCGTTGCGACTAATAAAGTAATTAATCAAGGCCAAGGTGAACAAGTGAAAATTGAACAAACTTTCCCAACTGGTGTAACTATGGAAAGTGCAATCAATCAACACACTTGTACATATAAACAAACTTTAGATCATTTGGATACAAATAAATTCACAACTAATTATGCAAATTGTGATTACTATTATTCGGATCCTTCAATGGTTGGCACTTCTTATAAGTTTGGCATTATTTCTCTTGTTTTAGCTTATGCTCTTGCTTTACCTTTAGGTATCTTGATGAGTAGAAATAAAGATAAAGCTGTTGATAAGATTGGCATTGCGTTTATTAATATTGTTATTGCCATGCCTTCTCTTGCACTAATTTTCTTTGTAAGAGAAATCGGTGTAAACTTTGGCTTACCTGATAAGTTCCCACTTCTTGGATTTGGTGATATTAAATCTTATATTGCTCCAATTATTGTGTTGACGCTTATTTCTATGCCTTCACTTATGACATGGACTAGACGTTATATGATTGACCAATCTACTAGTGATTATGTTAAGTTTGCTAGGGCAAAGGGTTTATCGCAAGGCGAAATATTTAATAAGCATATTTTAAAGAATGCTATTATCCCAATTATTAATGGCATTCCTACAAGTGTTGTTGCTTGTATCTCGGGTGCTTTCATTACCGAATCAGCATTTGCGATTCCTGGTATGGGTAAAATGCTTCCTGAATCTATTAAGAAGTTAAATAACAATATGGTTATTACTCTTGTATTTATTTTCTCTTCACTTGCAATTTTCTCAGTACTTGTAGGTGATGTGTTAATGACTATTGTTGATCCTCGTATTCAACTTGCTGCTAAGAAAGGAAAGAAATAATATGGCTGAAAATGATGTATTAAATAATGAAAATCTTAGCGATGATGTTGATTTAAATGATCCTAAGTTATTTGAATTAAAGATTGCTGATAGTTCTTCTTCTGAACATATTGCTGCTCCTAAGTATTCTTATTGGGGGTCTGTATGGAGAAACTTTTTACATAACAAACTTGCTATTGCATTACTTGTAGTAATTATTATTGTTTGTATTTTTGCTTTTATTCAACCTTTATTTTCAGGTTATGATCCTATGAAGGCGCCAAATGTAAACAATAAATCATTACATTATATTAGACCATTTAAAATGTCTGGTTACTTATTTGGTACTGATGATAAAGGTAATAGTTTGTTTGATGCTTTATGGGCTGGTACTAAAAACTCTTTATGGTTAGCAATATGTGCAACTTTAATTACTGAAACGATTGGTATTATCGTTGGTATGTTCTGGGGCTTCTCTAAAAAAGTTGATGCCGTTATGATTGAAGTTTATAACGTATTATCAAATATTCCAACTACCTTAATTGCCATGATTTTAGTTTATGCACTAGGCTCTGGTATGAAAGAATTAATTTTCGCATTATGTGTAACTACTTGGGTAAGTACAGCTTACTTTATAAGAGTTCAAGTAATGATTATTAGAGATAGAGAATACAACTTAGCAAGTAAGTGTTTAGGTACTCCTACTTATAAGATTATCTTAAACAATATCTTGCCTTATCTTGTATCTATCATTATTACTTCTATTTCAAGAGATATTCCATTATTTATCTCTTCAGAAGTTGCTTTATCATATATGGGTGTAGGTTTATCTGAAGCATATCCATCTTTAGGTAGAATGATTCAACAATATGCTCCATATATGTCTTCTGCTAGCTATTTATTCTGGATTCCGGTATTTACAGCTGCTGTTATTTCTGTATCTTTGTATATTGTTGGTCAAGCTCTTGCTGATGCTTCTGACCCAAGAACTCATATGTTGTAGAGGTGAATTATGTCAAATATTATATTATCTGCAAAAAATATTGAAGTTAAATTCAAAGTTAGAAATAGAGTATTAAAAGCTATCAGAAATGTCTCTCTTGATTTTGAAGAGGGAAAAGTTGTCGCTATCGTTGGTGAATCAGGTTCGGGCAAGTCAGTATTTACTAAGACTTTCACTGGCATGATTGATATGAACGGCAGAGTTACTAATGGCGAAATTATTTTTGAAGGCAAAAACCTTTTAGAAAATAAAACAGAAGCTGATTGGTTAAATATTCGTGGTAAAAAGATTGCTACGGTATTCCAAGATCCAATGACTTCTTTAAACCCAGTAAGAACGATTGGCTACCAAATTTCCGAAGTACTTATTAAGCACCAAGGAATGTCTAAGGAAGAAGCAAAAAAAGAAGCTATCAACCTGATGGGCAGGGTAGGAATTCACAATCCTGAACAAAGATATGATGAATATCCATTCCAATATTCTGGTGGTATGAGACAAAGAATTGTTATCGCTATTGCGCTTGCTTGTCATCCAAAGATTTTAATTTGTGATGAACCTACAACTGCACTTGATGTTACAATTCAAGCTCAAATCATCCACTTGATTAAAGACTTGTCAAAGGAATATGGCTTTACTACAATCTATATCACACATGACCTTGGTGTTGTTGCTAATGTTGCTGATGTGGTTGCGATTATGTATGCTGGCCAAATTATCGAATATGGAAATGTAGAAGAAATCTTCTATGATCCAAAGCACCCTTATACTTGGGGCCTATTATCTTCACTTCCTCAATTGTCTGAAAGAGGAAATGAATTATTCGCTATTAGAGGCACACCACCTTCATTATTTGAAGAAGTTAAAGGTGATGCTTTCGCTCCTAGAAGTGATTATGCTTTAGCGATTGATTATGTAAAAGAACCTCCATTCTTTAAAGTTAGTGATACACACTACGCAAAGACATGGTTGCTTCATCCAAATGCGCCTAAGATTGAAAAACCAAAGGCAATTTGTAACTTGCATGAAAAGATTTCTGCATTAACCGCAAAAGGAGGCATTTATGGCGAACGATAAGAAAGAAGTATTATTAGACGTTAAACACTTAGAAATTACTTTCTATAAGAATAAAAAACGTTTTAGAGCCGTAAAGGACGCAAACTTCCAAATCTTTAAAGGTGAAACATTTGCTTTAGTTGGTGAATCTGGTTCTGGTAAGACTACTATTGGTAGATCTATCATTAGACTAAATCCTACTTCAGATGGTGAAATTCTTTATAAAGGTAAAAAGATTAATGGCAAGATTTCTAAAGAAGAAGAAAGAGAAATCGTAAGAAATATCCAAATGATATTCCAAGATCCTGCCGCTTCTTTAAATGAAAGAGCTACTATAGATTACTGTATCTCTGAAGGCTTATACAACTTTAAACTATATGAAAATGAAGAAGACAGAGAAGCTAAAGTTGATG